>NZ_JASGDA010000062.1:0-9068 GCF_047607405.1 Acidovorax sp.
AGGTCAAGGTGCTGGGCCGCAGCATCGACGAAGCCAAGACGCGCGGCCTGAAGATGCTCGACCGCGTGGGCCTGATGGCGCACAAGGACAAGTTCCCCGGCCAGCTCTCGGGCGGCCAGCAGCAGCGCGTGGCCATCGCCCGCGCGCTGTCGATGGACCCGAACGTGATGCTGTTCGACGAACCCACCTCGGCGCTCGACCCCGAAATGGTCGGCGAGGTGCTGGACGTGATGGTCAGCCTGGCCAAAGAGGGCATGACCATGATGTGCGTGACCCACGAAATGGGCTTCGCGCGCAAGGTCGCCAGCCGCGTGATCTTCATCGACGTGGGCGGCAAGATCCTGGAAGACTGCTCCAAGGAAGAGTTCTTCGGCAACCCCGAGGCGCGCCAGCCGCGCACCAAGGACTTCCTCAACAAGATCCTGCAGCATTGAGAACGTGTGAACGAATCCGCCATGCCCGCTCATCACGCCAAAACACGCCCCCTCTGCGTTGCAAATGCTCGCCATAGCCCGAGCTATGGCTGCGCTTTGCGCCTTGATGGGCCGCGTTTTGACGCGCTGCTCGGCCACGCCGAATTCATTCACACGTTCTGAGCGGCGCTGGCCCCTCACTAAACAAAAGGCCCCCCGGGGCCTTTTGGTTTTTTAAGCCTTTTTGGCCTCTGGCGCTTATGCAGCAAGCGCCATCAGCTATCAAAATCATTGCAAAACCAGCTCCACGCGCCGGTTCTTGGCCCGCCCCGCCTCGTCGCGGTTCGACGCTACGGGCGCCAGGCTGGCGACGCCGTTGGCCGTGAGCCGGTCACGCGCAATGCCGTAGTCGCGGCCCAGCGCGGCGGCCACCGCGTCGGCGCGGCGGCGGCTCAAGTCCAGGTTGGCGGCCAGTGGCCCCACGTTGTCGGTGTGGCCCACCACGTGCAGCTTGAGCGCGGGCTGGGCCTTGAGCAGCGCGCCGATCTGCTCCAGCGACGGGCGGCTTTCGGGCTTGATGTCGGCCTTGTTGGTGTCGAACAGGATGCCGTAGATGGCGACCCTGCCGTTGGCGTCCAGGCTCTTGCCCATCTCGCTGGCGCTGATGGTTTCCATCTTCTGCTCGCGCGCCTTGGGGCTCACGTGGGCCACGAAGACGCTGGTGCGTTTCTGAAACTCCTTCTCGTCGCAGTACGCCGACAGAATGCCCGGCTTCCACGCCATCACCGCCAGCGCCGCGCCCGTGGCCTTGTTGTCCAGCACGGCGTAGCGGAAGTCGCTGACGATGTTGCCCGCCCCGCACGCCGCCGGCGAGTTGTTGCCCACCTTGGACTCCCAGGTCTTGGGCATCACCAGCGACGACATGCCGTAGATGCCGATGTCGCGCGCGTCGCCGCAGGCCTCGCCCGCGCATTCATACACCGTCTCGTAGCCCGCGCCCTTCAGCTCCTGCTGGTAGTTGCGCAGCACCTCCAGCGCGGTGCGGCCCTCGGGCGTCAGGTACTGCGCCACGCTGCGCTGGCCCGAGCGCGCGAGCGCCTGGGGCACCTGCCACTTGTCGTCGCGCTGCAGTGCCTTGGCCGTGGGCCACTTCACCTCGTCATAGGCCACGTCGTCGCGGTACACCAGCACCGAGCCCGCGTAGCGCTTGAGGCCGGGCGGGTCCGTCAGGCCCTTCACGTCCTGCTGGGGAACGTCGGTGGCGCTGGCCGCGAAAGCGGCGCAGAGCAGGGCGGTGCTGGCGATGAGAGGGCGTAAGGTGTGCGGCATGTTTGATAGGTAAAAGTGCCTCCAGCGCTTATGCAGAAAGCGCAAGCAGCTATTGAAAAATGAGCAATCTGCATCCCTGGCTGGACTGTCGGCGATGGTCGCAAACGCCGCCGCAGAAAACATCCTTCAAATGAAGGAGAGGCCCCGGCCCCGGCGCGAATGGGACAATGCCGCCATGACAGCCACCCCCGCAACCACCCTCACCATCACCCGCCCCGACGACTGGCACCTGCACGTGCGCGACGGCGAGCCGCTCGCCACCGTCGTGCCCCACACCGCCGCGCAGTTCGGCCGCGCCATCATCATGCCCAACCTGCGCCCGCCCGTGACCACCGCCGCGCAGGCCGTGGCCTACAAGCAGCGCATCCTGGCCGCCGTGCCGCAAGGCGTGCAGTTCGAGCCGCTGATGACGCTGTACCTCACCGACAACCTGCCGCCCGACGAAATCGCCCGGGCCAAGGCGGCGGGCGTGGTCGCCGCCAAGCTCTACCCCGCAGGCGCCACCACCAACAGCGACGCGGGCGTGACCGACATCCGCAAGACCTACAAGACGCTCGAAGCCATGCAGAAGGCGGGCCTGCTGCTGCTGGTGCACGGCGAAGTCACCAGCCCCGACATCGACCTGTTCGACCGCGAGGCCGTCTTCATCGACCAGCAGCTCATCCCCCTGCGCCGCGACTTTCCGGAGCTGAAAATCGTCTTCGAGCACATCACCACACAAGACGCCGCCGACTACGTGGCGGGCAGCGACGCTTTCACCGCCGCCACCATCACCGCGCACCACCTGCTGTACAACCGCAACGCCATCTTCACCGGCGGCATCCGCCCGCACTACTACTGCCTGCCCGTGCTCAAGCGCGAGACGCACCGCAAGGCGCTGGTGCGCGCCGCCACCAGCGGGTCGCCCAAGTTCTTTTTGGGTACCGACAGCGCGCCGCACCCCGCGCACCTGAAGGAACACGCCACCGGCTGCGCGGGCTGCTACACCGCGCACGCGGCCATCGAGATGTACGCCGAGGCATTCGACAACGCGGGCGCGCTCGACAAGCTCGAAGGCTTCGCCAGCCTGCACGGCCCCGCCTTCTACGGCCTGCCGCGCAACCAGGGCACCATCACCCTGCGCCGCGAATCGTGGGTGCCGCCGGAGAGCTTCGTCTTCGGCGACGCCAGCCTGAAGCCCCTGCGCGCGGGCGAAGCGCTGCCGTGGCGGCTGGTGTAGGCGCCATCGACTGGAACGCCCCCTGGCTCGCGCCCTGGCGCGACGCCGGGCAGCCGCTCGCGCAGCGCGTGGCGGGCGGCGAGGCGGTGCATCAGGCGCTGCAGGCCGCGCCGCAAGCCGCCGTGTACTTCGTGCCCCAGACTGAACTGCCCGCGGGCACGGCCTACGAGCAGTTCATCTTCGACACCCGCCGCGTCCCCACGCGCGACAACCTGCACGACTTCTTCAACGGCCTGGCGTGGCTGCACTTCCCCCAGGCCAAGCAGCGCCTGAACGCACTGCAGGCCCAGGCCATCGCCGCCGACGGCGTGCAGTCCGTGCGCGGGCCGCTGCGCGATGCGCTCACGGTGTTCGACGAGAACGGTGCCTTGCTGCAGGCGCCGCCCGCTCTGTGGGACGCCCTGCGCGCGCGGGACTGGCGGCGCCTGTTCGTGGACCTGCGCCCGCTGTGGCGCGAGGCCCGGCTCACGCTGTTCGGCCATGCGCTGCTGGAAAAGCTGGTTTCACCCCGAAAACCCATGGTAGCGCACGTCCATTCTGCGCCAGCAGCTATTGATTCCGTAGCAGAACTGGACGCCTGGCTCGCCCAGGCCGTGCAGCCGCAGGCGTGGGCCGCCAAGCCCTTCGCGCCGCTGCCCGTGCTGGGCGTGCCCGGCTGGTGGCCCGCCAACGAGGCGCCGGGGTTCTATGACGATGCACAGGTCTTTCGCCCCGCCCGCCCGCCAGAAGGCGCGGGCGATAATATGGGTACCCATATTGCCCGCTAGGGGGTGCCGCATGAAAACCACCATCGAACTGCCCGACGCATTGTTTGCCGAAGCCCGCCGCTTTGCCGACGACAACGGCATGACCATGAAGGCCCTGATCGAGCAGGGCTTGCGCAAGGCCATGGCGGCGAAGCAGGACAAGCCGTTCAAGCTGCGCGACATGAGCGTGGGTGGAGACGGCTTGACGCCCGAATTCAAGAATGCCTCGTGGGAGCAGATGCGCGATGCCATCTACGAAGGGCGCGGAGGATGATTGCGCTGGACACCAACCTGCTGGTGTACGCGCATCGCATCGACAGCCCTTTCCATGCCGCCGCCGCGCCCCTGGTGCGCCAGTTGGCCGAGGGCAGGGCGGCGTGGGCGATACCCTGGCCCTGCCTGCACGAGTTCTACGGCATCGTCACCCGGCTGCGGGTCTATTCGCCGCCCAGCACGGCGGGCGAAGCCCTGGCGCAGATCGACGAATGGATGCGGTCCCCGTCCCTGCACCTGCTATCCGAAAGCCCAGGCCACTGGCCGCACCTGCGCCGCCTGCTCGACAAAGGCAAGGTGCAGGGGGCGATGGTGCATGACGCCCGCATCGCCGCCCTGTGCCTTGCGCATGGCGTGCGCGAACTGTGGAGCGCCGACCGTGATTTCAGCCGCTTTGGCGGCCTGCGAGCGCGCAATCCGCTGGTGTGAAACACCCTAATCCCTGCCCACCCTTGGGTGATAAGCGCCTGCCCCTACCATAGCGCCACGGCTTGAAGGCGGGCGCACCGCCCCCACGTACAGGCACGTTCCTTACTACCCCCACGGAAAATCCATGAAACGGATCGCGCTATTTGTGTTGACCAACCTGGCTGTCGTCCTCGTGCTGGGCGTCGTCGCCAGCCTGCTGGGCGTCAACCGTTACCTCACGGCCAACGGCCTGAACCTGGGCGCGCTGCTGGGCTTCGCGCTGGTCATGGGCTTTGGCGGCGCCATCATCTCGCTGCTCATCAGCAAGCCCATGGCCAAGTGGAGCGCCCAGGTGCAGATCATCGACGGCAGCGGCTCGCCCGACGAGCGCTGGATCGTCCAGACCGTGGAGAAGTTCGCCAGCCAGGCGGGCATCGGCATGCCCGAGGTCGGCATCTTCCCCGGCGACCCCAACGCCTTTGCCACCGGCGCGTTCAAGAACAGCGCGCTGGTGGCGGTATCCACCGGCCTGCTGCAGAACATGACCCGCGAAGAGGTCGAAGCCGTCATCGGCCACGAGGTGGCGCACATCGCCAACGGCGACATGGTGACCATGACGCTGATCCAGGGCGTGATGAACACCTTCGTGGTGTTCCTGTCGCGGGTGATCGGCTACGCGGTGGACGGCTTTCTCAACAGGAACAACGAGAACCGCTCCGGCCCCGGCATCGGCTACTACGTGACCACCGTCGTGCTCGACCTGGTGCTGGGCTTCGTTGCCGCCATGATCGTGGCCTGGTTCAGCCGCCAGCGCGAGTTCCGCGCCGACGCGGGCTCTGCCCGGCTGATGGGCCGCCGCCAGCCCATGGTCAACGCCCTGGCCCGCCTGGGCGGCCTGCACCCGCAGGAGCTGCCCAAGAGCATGGCGGCGATGGGCATCGCAGGCGGCATTGGCAAGCTGTTTTCCACGCACCCGCCGATCGAGGAGCGCATCGCCGCGCTGCAGCAAAACGCGCCCTAATGGTGGATGGGCGGCAGGGCGCCCAGCAGGCGGATCAGCTCCTGCTGCCGGGTCGTCCCCGTCTTGGCGAAGATGGCCGACAACTGGCTGCGCACGGTGGAGATCTTCACCTGCAGCCTTTCGGCCATTTCAGCGGGTGCCAGGTTCTCCAGCAGCAGCGGCAGCAGCCGCGCCTGCGCGGCGGACAGGCCAAAGGCGCGCACCACAAAGTCCAGCGCCGGGCCGGACTGGCGGGCCGGGTCCAGCAGCATCAGCATGACCGAGGCGCGCACCTCCGCCGCGCCGGTGACCCGTGGCGACGAGATGGGCAGGGCCAGCGCCAGCAGGCGCTGGGGCGCATTGCCCAGCGGCGCCACCCCGCCCTGGCCCAGGGCGCAGGCGTGCAGCAGGTCGCCCAATGCGCCCGTCGCGGGCACGGTGCGCGGCAGGCCGCCCAGCAGCGGGGCGTGGGCGGGTGAGTCGCCCAGCGCCACTGCGCGGGCGTTGGCGTGCTGCACGCGCTGCGCCGGGTCGATGAACAGCACGCCAAAATCCAGCCCGTCCAGGCTTTGGTGGAACAGCGCCACCTGCTCCCGCAGGTGGCGCATCTGCCAGTGCAGCTCGAAGGCCCGGTGCAGGTGCGGGTACAGGCCGCGCAGGGCCTGCACATCGGCGTCGGAGAAATCCTCGCGCCCCGGGTGGCGGAACAGGCTCAGGTGCATGGGGGGCGCCAGCAAGGGCGCGCTGCCGTCCGCCAGGACGCAGGCGAGCGCGTGCTCCGCGGGCATGGTCGCCATGAACTGCTGGTAATACGCGGTGCGCCGCAGGTCCTGCACCGGCAGCACGTCGGTGCTGCGCGCGATGCTGCCGGTATAGAACATCCCCCGCTTGATGCCGGTCTGCAACAGGATGTCGTGCTGCCACCAATGGTCGGAGTAAGCGCGGGCCACTTCCTCGCGGTGGTTCCAGGCGGCGTAGAAGCTCTGGTCGCGCTGGCCCTTGCCCATGACCACCAGCATCCCGATGTTGGCGCCCAGGTACTCGGCGATGGCCTGCACCGCCGCGTCCCACAGCGCATCGCACCCCACGGCGCCGTAGATGGCGTGGAGCACTGCATCCAGGGACTGGCGGGGTTCCTGCTCCGTGTGCATAAGGCGGCTGTCGTGCGTTGCGGTGCCGGAAATTCTGTCAGATTTCGGGGACGATCCTTCATGTGAAGGATGCCGGCTGCAGCCCGCTCGCCAAGAATCGCGCTCCATCAGAACCCGTGGAGTGCGGTATGGGGACAAAGTCCAAGCGTGATTGGGTGGCCTGCCTGGCGCTGGCCGCAGGGATGTCGGGGGCCCTTGCCCAGGTGCAGCCGCCGCAGGTGCTGGCGGGCGGGGTGGCGCTGCAGATGGCGTCGTCGCCGTCCCTGGCGCAGATCCGCGCGCTGCCGCCCACGGCGCTGGTGCAGCTCAAGTCCGGCAAGGTGGTGCAGGCCCGGCAGGTGCAGGCCATGGCCGAGGCGCTGCAAGGCATGTCGGCACGCCCCGTGCAGGGGCCGCTGGACCTGGCGCTGCGCAGGCAGACCGGCCCCGCCGACGTGGTGCTGGGCAGCGCGGGCCGCACGCTGGGCGAGGTGCGGCGCATGCCGCCCGCCACGGTGGTGCAGCTGGCCGACGGCACCCGCGTCTCCGTGGCAGACATCGCCAAGGTCGAGGAATTCGCCCGCCGCACCAACCTGCAGGCGCGCATGGGGCTGGCCGCCCCGGCTGCGGCGGCGCCCCCGGCGGCCAAGGTGCGCACCATGGCCGACGTGATGAACCTGCGGCTGCCCGACAGCGCCATCGTCGAGGCGCCCAACGGCGCCCGCGCACGCCTGGGCGAGCTCAAGGCGCTGGTGGCCCAGCGGCAAAGCGAACGTACACGGGGAGTGCGGCCATGAAGACACCGCTGACTGCCTGCATGCGCGCATGGCTGCGCGGCGCCCTGGGCCTGCTCGTCGTGCTGATGGCCACCTGGGGTACGCCCGGCACGGCGCGGGCGGACGTGCTGGACCTGGTGGGCAAGCTCGGGCCCGTGGTCAACCCCTACATCGTCCCCGTCAAGCTCGAATGGATCGGGCCCGTGGTGTCGGCCCTGTCGTCGCCCGCCTGCCAGAACCTCGGCTCCGACGTGGGCGCGGCACAGTGCGCCGACGCCGTGCTCTCCACCGACGCGGCCAACGAACTGGCAGGGGCGGACGCCAAGATGATCCAGGCCGTGCTGGCGGTGTACCTGGATCTGCGCTCGGGCGATTGGGCGGGGCTGTTCGAGGACCTCTTTCGCATGGCCACCAGCGGTTCGCCGCTGGACGTGGCCTGCCTGGCCATCAGCGTCGTGGCGTCGGGCTTTCCGGTGTGCGAGGTGTTCAAGCTGCTGTACGACGTGGGCGCGGCCCTGGTCGGCGCGGCGGGCGAGGCGGCGTCCGCGCTGGAGGACTGGGGCGAGAAATTCATCCAGGGCGACCACATGTCCTGGGGGCAGTACTTCAGCGAACGCTGGGTGCCCCACGTCGAACGGGTCGCGCGGGGCATCGCCACCGGCTCCGAGCCGAACGCCTGGGATGCCGTGCTGGCGGGCGCAGGCGGTGTTTACAACAAGTGCTTTGAATATTTCGACAGCCACCGCGTGAGCGGCAAGAACGCCAATGGCGTGTGCAGCGACATGCGCGACGGCACGGCCAAGCACATCGGGGAGTTCCAGGGCAGGGGCTTTACCCAGCTGGTGCAGTGGCGGCAGCAGGAATACCTGCTGCCCCAGGCCGCGCGCAATGCGGTGGACGTGCAGGTGAAAGCCTATGACACCCCCGCCAACCGCCAGTACCCGCCGCCCCCGCCCGAGCTTGCCGCCTACCTGCCGCCCGAGGCGGTCCAGGGCCTGCCCGCCAGCGACATCCAGCGCGCCGTGCGCGCCGTGTATGGGCTGAACCTGAACGACGGCACGGTGGGCGTGGATGCGTGGCCGCCCCAGTCGATTGGCGGGCTGGCAAAGGCCCTGATGCGCACCCGCGCGCCCAACGCATCGTCCTCCAGCCAGGCGGCGGCGCAGGCCATTGCCGAGACGGAAGGCGTGGTGGGGCTGCCGTCGCGGATCAAGGAGCGCATCGACGCGCTGCGCAAGGAGCGCTGGGACCAGTTGCTGTACCAGGCCAAGGTGGCGGCCCTGCCCTACGGCAAGCGCGACGAACTGCGCGCGCGCTGTGCCGCACACCCCAACCCGCTGGCGTGCCGCCAGCAAGTGGACAACGGCGACCTGGCGTGCAAGGCCAAGGTGGACGCCATGCCCAAGCCCAACGCGCTGGGCGGGCCGGGCGCGGTCAGCGGGCCGCTGCAGGCGCGTGCGCAGGCCACCGAGGAGTGCTATGCGCAGCTGGAGCAGGCCGTGTTCGGGGCGAAGACCCTGCAGCCATCGGCCTTGCAGCCTGGCGCGACGCCGGGCGTCAACCCGGCGCTGGCGAATGCGGGCGCGCAGCCGCCGCAGCGCCTGGGCATGCAGGCCCTGCCCGGCATTGGCGGCGTGGGCCAGGGCCCGCGCGGGCCGTTCCAGGGGCAGGCGCCCGCTGCGGCGCCCACACCCGCTGCCACAGCGCCTGCGGCTGCGGCGCCCGCCGTCCCCGCGCGCGTGTCGCCCCAGGTGGCCGCGCAGCCCGCGCGGGC
>NZ_JASGDA010000063.1:0-21072 GCF_047607405.1 Acidovorax sp.
CCAGCCTCGGCGCGGGCGGCGTGGCCGCCACCCCGGCGCGCGCGCGCCAGACCGAGGCCGCGCTGACCGGCCAGCCCTGGTCGGAGCACACCGTGGAGCGCGCCGCGCAGGCGCTGCAGGCCGAGTTCAGCCCCATCTCCGACATGCGCGCCAGCGGCGCCTACCGCCGCACCGTGCTCGCCAGCCTGCTGCGGCGCTTCTGGCTCGAAAGCCAGGGCCACCCCGCAGTGAGCGTGGAGAACTTCCGCCTGGAGGAAGCAGCATGACCAAGACCGCCCCGCAGCCCCTGCGCGCCATGGGCCAGTCGCACATCCACGAAAGCGCGCGCGCCCAGGTGGCGGGCGCGGCCCACTACATCGACGACCTGCCCGAAGTGAAGGGCACGCTCTACGCCGCGCCCATCCTCTCCACCGTGGCCCACGGCACGCTCAACGGCGTGGACGCCAGCGCCGCCCTGGCGATGCCCGGCGTGCGCGGCGTGGTGCTGGCGCAGGACGTGCCGGGCGACAAGCTGCTGGCCGCCTTCGCGCACGACGAGCCCGTGTTCGCCACCGGCACCGTGCAGCACGTCGGCCAGGTCATCGGCCTCGTCGTCGCCGACACGGTGATGCAGGCGCGCCGCGCCGTGCGCGCCGTCCAGCCCGACATCACGCCCCTGCCCGCCATCCTGAGCGTGCAGGAAGCACTGGACGCCGAAAGCTACGTGCTGCCCCCCGTCTTCGTGCGCCGGGGCGACCCCGAGGCTGCCCTGGCGCGCGCGCCGCACCGCCTGAGCGGCAGCCTGGAAGTGGGCGGCCAGGAGCACTTCTACCTGGAGGGCCAGGTCGCCTACGTGCTGCCGCTGGAGCAGAACCAGTGGTGGGTGTATTCCAGCACCCAGCACCCCGGCGAGGTGCAGCACTGGGTGTCGCACGCCCTGGGCATCGACAACCACGCCGTGACGGTGGAGTGCCGCCGCATGGGCGGCGGCTTTGGCGGCAAGGAGACGCAGGCCGGGCACCTGGCGGTGTGGGCCGCCGTGGCCGCGCACAAGCTGGGCCGCCCCATCAAGCTGCGGCTCGACCGGGACGAGGACTTCATGGTCACCGGCAAGCGCCACCCGTTCTCGTACCGCTACGACGTGGGCTTTGACGGCACGGGCCGCATCACCGGGCTGCAGCTGCACATGGCGGCCCACTGCGGCTTTTCGGCCGACCTGTCCGGCCCCGTGGCCGACCGGGCGGTATTCCACAGCGACAACGCCTATTTTTTGAGCGACGTGGAGATCGCCTCGTACCGCTGCAAGCTCCACACGCAAAGCCACACGGCCTTTCGCGGCTTCGGCGGGCCGCAGGGCGTGATCGTGATCGAGGCCATCCTGGGCGACATCGCCCGCGCCCTGGGGCTGGACGCGCAGGACGTGCGCAGGGTCAACCTCTACGGCACCACCGACCGCAACGTCACCCACTACCAGATGGCGGTGGAGGACAACATCCTGCACGATCTGCTACCAAAACTGGAGCACGATGCGCAATACCGGCAAAGGCAGGCGGCCATTTCGGCCTGGAACGCGCAAAGCCCCGTGCTCAAGCGCGGCCTGGCCATCACGCCCGTCAAGTTCGGCATCAGCTTCACCGCCACGCTGTTCAACCAGGCGGGCGCGCTGGTACACGTCTATACCGACGGCAGCGTGCAGGTGAACCACGGGGGCACCGAAATGGGCCAAGGCCTGCACACCAAGGTGGCGCAGATCGTGGCCGACGAGCTGGGCGTGCCGCTGTCGCGCGTGCTGGTGACCGCCAGCGACACCAGCAAGGTGCCCAACGCCAGCGCCACCGCCGCCAGCAGCGGCACCGACCTGAACGGGCGCGCGGCGCAGTTCGCGGCGCGCAACGTGCGCGACAACCTCGCGTCCTTCGTGTGCGGGCTGGACGGCTGCGGCGCGGGCGCGATCCGCTTCGAGGGCGGGCAGGTCATCTCGCCCCACAAGGTGCGCGCCTGGGGCGACGTGGTGAAAGAGGCGTATGCCAACCGCATCCAGCTCTGGAGCGACGGCTTCTACCGCACGCCCAAGATCCACTACGACAAGACCACGCTCACGGGCCGGCCGTTCTACTACTTTGCCTACGGCGCGGCCTGCTCCGAGGTCGTCATCGACACCCTCACCGGCGAGAGCCGCGTGCTGCGCGTGGACATCCTGCACGACGTGGGCCACAGCATCAACCCGGCGCTGGACGTGGGGCAGATCGAAGGCGGCTTCATCCAGGGCATGGGCTGGCTGACCACCGAGCAGCTCGTGTGGAACGACAAGGGCACCCTCGCCACGCACGCGCCCAGCACGTACAAGATCCCTGCCACGGGCGACGTGCCCGCGCACTTCAAGGTCCAGTTGTGGCCCGAGGCCAACCGCGAGGACAACGTGGGCGGCAGCAAGGCCGTGGGCGAGCCGCCGTTCATGCTGGCCATCAGCGTGTTCGAGGCGCTGCGCAACGCGGTGGCCGCAGGGCGCGGCGGCGACGCCACGGCGCCCGTGGCCCTGACCGCGCCCGCCACCGCCGAGAACGTGCTGCGGGCCCTGGGGCGGCTGCACGGTTAATGGTCTTTTTGGCATCCAGCGCTTATGCAGCAAGCGCTGGCAGCTATCAATTTGATTGCAAACGGCCTGGCGGCTGCGCAGCTCAGGTGACTGCCGCCTCGGGGCGCGCGGGCGCCCTGGCCGGGCGATCCACGTGCCGCGTCACCACCCGGTTGCGCCCCGCGCGCTTGGCGTCGTAGCAGGCCATGTCGGCCGCGTACAGCACCGAGGGCACGTCCTGCAGGCTCGCGTCCAGCACCACGAGGCCAATGCTCACCCCCAGGATGAAGCTGCGCCCCTGGTAGGACGGCTCCCAGGCCGCGACTGCCGCGCGCAGCTGCTCGGCCACGGCCTGCCCGCGCGCCAGGGCGCAGCCGGGCAGCACCACGGCGAACTCGTCGCCGCCCAGGCGCGCCGCCCAGCCGACCTGGCGCACCTGCGACTCCAGCAGGCGGGCCACGTGGCGCAGCACGTCGTCGCCCGCGTCGTGGCCTGCGATGTCGTTCACCACGGTGAAGTGGTCCAGGTCCAGGAACAGCACCACGCCGTCGCCGCGACCGAGCGGGCCGTTCGAGCGGTCGGACAGGAGCAGTTGGCCCAGGCGCTCGTCGAACGCGGCGCGGTTGTAGAGCTGGGTCAGCGCGTCGTGCGTGCGGTCCCAGCTCTGCTGCCCCTGGGCCTCGCGCGCGGCGGTGATGTCCTCCAGGATCCAGACCGTGCCGCCCTCCACGTCGCCCAGCCGCATGTCGCGCCCCTGCACGCGGGCCCACACGGGGCTGCCGTCCTTGCGCAGAAAGCACACGTCGCCGTCGAACGCGCCGTGCGCCGCGAACTCGGCCCGCACGGCACGGCCCACGCGCTCGTATTCGGCATCGCTGGCATACAGGTGGCGCACCGGGCGGCCCTGCAGCTCGCCCACGGTGTAGCCCAGCATCAGGCACGCCTGGCGGCCCACGACCTCCAGCACGCCGTGGCGCGTGATGAGGATGCCCACGGAGGCGTTGTCCAGCACCGCCTGAAACTGCCCGTCCAGCGTGGCCTTGCGCTGCTGCTCCTGCCAGCCCTGGCGCGCCAGGTCCTGGAACACGCGCACCAGCTCGCCCACCTCGCCGCGCGCGCGGGGCCACGCGATGGCGGCGTCGGGCCGGGGCGAGCGGCGCAGCATCTGGCGCGCGCCGTGGGTGAGCTGCGCCAGGGGCTGGGCCATCCAGGCCATGGCCGCCGCCGCCAGCAGCATGCACAGCGCCATGCTGGCGGCGGACAGCCACCACGCCTCGCGCTGCGCGCCCTGCAGCGGCGCGAGCAGCGCCCGCGACGACGTGACGCGCGCCACCATCCACTGCGGCAGCGGCATGCCGGCCATGCTGACGATGTGCTCCGGCTCCATCTGCGTGGCACCCCGCCCGGCCACGGGCTGCGCCCCGGCCAGCCAGCGGGCATAGACGGGTGCCAGCCCCGCCTCGTCCTGCACCTTGCCCAGCACGCGGGCAGGGTCGGAGTGCGAGAGGATGGTGCCGTCGCGCGTGAAGACCATCAGCCGCGAGTCGTCGCGCGCGGGCAGCGCCATGGACGGCGGCAGCAGGCCCTGCGACTGCAGCCGCAGCGCGCCCGCCACGGCGCCGAGAACGGTGCCGTCCTCGCGGTGCAGCGGCATGGTGAACACCACCCGCGCCTCGCTGGTGCCGCCCAGGATGAACTCGGACACCAGCGGCTTGCCGTCCACCAGGGTGCGGCGCAGCACATCGCGCTCGGCCGGGTCCAGGTCGGCGGCCTTCTGCGGACGGCCCGCGCGCAGGTTCAGGCGCAGTTCGCCGTTGTCGCGCGCCACCTGCAGGGTGTCGAAGAACTGCACCGCGGGCAGGCCCTTTTGCAGCAGCCATTCCAGCGCGGCGGGAGAGTCGAGCATGTCCTGCGTGATGGTGGCGGCCACGGTGCGCAGCACCTTCTGGCTCTGCTCGATCTTGCTGGCCAGCAGGCGGGCCACCACTTCGACCTCGTCGGTCTGCTGGCTGACCACGCGGCGCACGGCCTCCTGCCCCGAGGCGCGGCTGACGAGCCAGGCCGACGCCACGCCCGCCGCCGCCACCGCCAGCACCGCCACGAGCATCAGCCGCAGCACCAGCGAACCCGGCGCCAGCCATTGCGGCGCATCGTGCTGATGCGCGGGCGGCGCGGGGTGGGCTGGCGGCGTCATGGCGATGCTGTGGTGGGCATGTTCAGGCCAATATACGCAGCCCCTGCAGCCCAAGGCTTGGGTACAACCCTCGGTCAGTGGCGGGGAAAAACCCTGAGCAGGCGGCGCAGCCGCCGCCGCGTCAGCACCCTGCCATGGACTGCAGGGCGCGCGGCTGGGGCAGGTTCAGCACGTTGCCGGTGCCATGCACCAGGCCCCGGTCGCGCAGGTGGCGCAGCACGCGCGAGAAGGTCTCGGGCGCAATGCCCAGTTGCGCGGCGATGAGGCGCTTGCGCAGGTGCAGCCGCACCTGCAGGGCGCCGCCGTCGCCGTGGCCCGGCTCGGCGTGCTGCAGCAGCCATTGGGCGCAGCGCGACTCGGCGTCCTGCGCCAGGCGGCTCACGGCCAGCTCGCACTGCTGGCGGTGGCCCCGCGCCATGTCCAGCAGCAGGCCGCGCGCACCGGCAGGCAGTTGCGCCAGGCTGTCGCACAGCGCCTGGATGGGCAGGCGGCGCACCAGCACCGGCGTGTCGGCCACCATGTCCACCGGCAGCGGCAGCCCCAGCAGGGCAGACGCCGCGTCCAGCCAGACGGGCCCCTCCACCGCGCCGAGCTGGTGGCGCAGGACATCGCCCTCCAGCACGCCGCGCAGCACGCGACCGCTGTGCAGGTGCAGCACCGACGTTTGCACCTCGTTGCGCCGGTGCAGCACTTCACCGGCGGCGATGGCCTCGGTGTCGGCGGGCAGTGGGAAACACGTGGGCGGCTGCATGGCAGCGACTGTGCCGCGCCGCCGCCCTGCGGGCATTGAGAAAAATCAACACTTGCGACATTCCCCACGCCGCGCCGGGCACGGTTTTACTGCGCCGGGGTGGGTGCGCCCGCCTCGAACCAGCGCTGGACCACGGCGCGCTCGGCATCCGTCATGCCCGTGGCGTTGTTCATGGGCATGAGCTTTTGCACCACCACCTGCTGATAGACGGCCTGCGCATGCTGCTTCACGCTGGCGGCCGAGTCGAGCCGCAGGTTCTTCATCTGCACCTGCGCGCCGTGGCACAGGTAGCAGCGCTGTGCCAGCACGGGTTGCAGCTGTTCATAGCCAAATTGGCCTGCAGCGCTTGCTGCACCTGCGCTGACAGCTCCTGAAACAGTAGCATTCGCCGCTGGCGCGGCCACGGGCGCCGGGCGCATCCACGCGATGACGGCGGCGATCACCGCCACGCCCACCAGCGCATAGGGCAGCGGGTTGCGGTTGCGGCCCAGCTTGTGGCCGTGGCGCATGACGAAGAACTGGCGGATGGCCGCGCCCGCGAACATCATGAGGATGAGCACCAGCCAGTTCTGCGGGTGGCTCCAGGTGAAGCTGTAGTGGTTGGACAACATGGCAAAGATCACCGGCAGCGTGAAATACGTGTTGTGTACGCTGCGCTGCTTGCCGCGCTGGCCGTGGACGGGGTCCACGCCCTGCCCGGTGCGGATCTGCCGCACCACGGTGCGCTGGCCGGGGATGATCCAGAAGAACACGTTGGCGCTCATGGCCGTGGCGATCATCGCGCCCACCAGCAAGAAGGCCGCGCGCCCCGCGAACCAGTGGCAGGCCAGCCAGGACGCGATGCACACCAGCACCAGCACCAGTGCGCCCACGATGGCGTCGCCGTTCCTGCGCTGGCCGAAGAGGCGGCAGATGCCGTCGTACAGCAGCCAGAACACCACGAAGAACGCCAGCGCCACCACGATGGCGGTGGACGGCGCCCAGTCCATGCGCGACTTGTCGATGAGGTAGGTGCTGGCGCTGTACAGGTACGACACCGTGAACAGCGCGAAGCCGCTGATCCAGGTGCTGTAGCTCTCCCAGAAGAACCAGTGCAGGTGGCCTGGCAGCTTCGGGGGCGAGACGTTGAACTTGACCGGGTGGTAGAAGCCGCCGCCGTGAACGGCCCAGAGCTCGCCGCTGACACCCTGCTTCTTCAGGTCCTCGTCCTCGGGCGGGGTGAGGCTGCTGTCCAGGAAGACGAAGTAGAACGAGGAGCCGATCCAGGCGATGGCGGTGATGACGTGGACCCAGCGCAGCAGCAGGTTGGCCCAGTCGAGAAGGTAGCTTTCCATAGTTCTCAACCTTGCTTGGCTGCTCACCACTGCGGGCGCTCTGAGCAGTCATGGGGGCCGCGCACCTTGGCAGTAGCTGCCTGGGCACCGCTGCGACCGATTTTGTGGACACGAAGTGTATGCAGTTTTGCGGGCCAGCACCATACGCGCGGGCTCGGTAGTGACCCGCAGGTGACTGCCCTGCGGTTTTCAAGCCAAATTGGCATTCAGCGCTTATGCAGCAAGCGCGAGCAGCTATCAATAGATGAGCAAATTCAGGTCACCGGCGCGGGGTTGAACAGCACCAGCGCGTTGTGCAGCTTCCAGTGCTCGGCCCAGGTTTTCTGGCCGCTGGCCACGTCGAGCATCAGGCGGAACAGCTCCCAGCCCACGTCTTCGATGGTGGCCTGGCCGTCGGCGATGCGGCCCGCGTTCACGTCCATCAGGTCGTGCCAGCGCCGCGCCAGGTCGCTGCGCGTGGCGACCTTGATGACCGGCGCCTGCGCCAGGCCGTAGGGCGTGCCCCGGCCCGTGGTGAAGACGTGCAGGTTCATGCCCGCGGCCAGTTGCAGCGTGCCGCAGATGAAGTCGCTGGCGGGTGTGGCGGCATAGACCAGGCCGCTCGTGATGCCCCGGTCGCTCAGTTTTTGCCCCGGCGAGAGCACGCCCGTGATGGGCGCGGTGCCGCTCTTGACGATGCTGCCCATGGCCTTTTCGACGATGTTGGACAGGCCGCCCTTCTTGTTGCCCGGCGTGGTGTTGGCGCTGCGGTCCACCTTGCCCTTGTCGAGGTAGGCGTCGTACCAGGCCATCTCCGCGATCATGGCCTCGGCCACCTCGGGCGTGGCGGCGCGCGCGGTGAGCTGGTCGATGCCGTCGCGCACCTCGGTCACTTCGCTGAACATCACGGTGGCGCCCGCGCGCACCAGCAGGTCGGTGCAAAAGCCCACGGCGGGGTTGGCCGTCACGCCGCTGAAGGCGTCGCTGCCGCCGCACTGCACGCCGACGACCAGGGCGCTGGCGGGCACGGTCTCGCGGCGGCGCCGGTTCAGGCGCTCCAGGTGTGCCTTGGCGCGCTCCATGATGGAGTCGATCATGCTCATGAAGCCCACGTGTGCCTCGTCCTGCAGGCAGACCACGTCGAGCTGCGGCGCGCGCTCGTCCACGATGGGAAATGTGCCCGGCGGCAGCAGGCGCTCGGGCTGGAGCTTCTCGCAGCCCAGGCTGACCACCATCACCTCGCCGCCGAAGTTGGGGTTGCGGCTGATGTTGCGCAGGGTGCGCTGCGGAATCTCGGCGCCCACGGCGTCGATGGCCACGCCGCAGCCGTAGGTGTGCTCCAGGCCGACCACGTCATCGACGTGCGGGTAGCGCGGCAGCAGCTCGGCCTTGATGCGGCGCACCGCGAAGTCGAGCACGCCGGCCACGCACTGCACCGTGGTGGTGATGGCGAGGATGTTGCGCGTGCCCACCGAGCCGTCGGCGTTGCGGTAGCCCTCGAAGGTGTAGCCCTGAAGCGGCGGCGGCTCGGGCGGCTTCACCGTGGCGATGGGCAGGCCCTGCAGCGAGCGCGCGGCGGGCATCTCCAGCAGGCGCTCGTGTACCCAGCTTCCGGCGGGCAGGGCCTTGGCGGCGCGGCCTATCACCACGTTGTAGCGGCGCACCGGGTCACCCGCGTTCAGATCCACCAGCGCGACCTTGTGGCCCTGCGGCACCGGGTCCACCAGCGTCAGCCCCGAGGGGAACACCGTGCCTGCCGGCAAGCCCCCGTCGTTGGCGACGATGGCGACGTTGTCGCGCTCGTCCATGGTGATGTACAGGGGGTTCATGTCACTCCGCTTTGATGCCCGCCGCCTTGACGACCTGCGCCCACTTGGCCACCTCGGCCTTCTGGTACTCGCCCAGTTCGGCGGGCGTCATGGCCGAGGGGAGCATGCCGAAGCCCTTGAGCCGGGCCTGGACCTCGGGCGTGGCGACGATCTTCATGATCTCCGCATGCAGCCGGGCGACGATGGGCCTGGGCGTTCCCGCCGGGGCGAACACGGCCTGCCACGAGCCCATGTCGAAGCCCTTCTGCCCGGCCTCGGCGATGGTGGGCACGTCTGGCAGGGACTCCAGGCGGCTGGAGCTGGTCACGGCAATGGGGCGCAGCTTGCCCGACTGGATGTGGGGGCCGACGATCAGCGTGGTGTCGAACATCATGTCCACCTGGCCGCCGATCACGTCCTGCACCGCCGGGCCGCTGCCCTTGTAGGGCACGTGCGTGAACTTCACACCCGACTGGTGGGCCAGCAGCTCCATGGCCATGTGCGGCGAAGTGCCGGTGCCGGGCGATGCCGATGAAAGCCCGCCCGCCCCGGCCTTGGCCCGGCTGGCGGCGAGCACGTCAGAGAGCGTCTTGCACGGGCTGGATGCGGGCACCACCAGCACCAGCGGCCCGGAGCCGAGCATGGCCACGGGCGTGAACGACTTGATGGGGTCGTAGTCCAGCTTGGCATACAGGCTTACGTTGATGGCGTGCGAGCTGATGGTGCCGCCCAGGATGGTGTAGCCGTCCGCCGGTGCGCGCGCGGCCAGGGCAGAGCCCACGCTGCCGCCCGCGCCGCCCTTGTTCTCGATGACCACCGGCGTGCCCAGCGCCTGGCCCAGGGGCTGGGCGATCACGCGCGCCAGGGTGTCGGTGTTGCCGCCGGGCGGAAACGGCACCAGGTAGGTGATGGCCTTGCCCGTGGGCCAGGTGCTCTGCGCCGCAACGGGCAGAACGGCGGCGGCGCCGACGGCGAGGGAGCTGCGGATCAAGGTGCGGCGTTGCATGGTGCTTGTCTCCTGTCTTGTGGAAAAACTCAAAGGCTTCAAAAGCGCGGCTGCCTGCCGGTGAAGGCCGGGTCGTACTTGCGCATCTGCGCGAGGTCGTCGCGGTTGCGGATGCCGCAGCGCAGGTAGTTGTCATGCAGGCGGGCGAGCGCCTGGCGGTCCAGCGTCACGCCCAGGCCCGGCGCGGTCGGCACGCGCAGGCTGCCCTGCTCGAAGCGCAGGCGGCCGCCTTGCACGACCTCGTCGTCCTGCCAGGGGTAGTGCGTATCGCAGGCGTAGGTGAGCAGCGGCACGCTGGCGCACAGGTGCGTCATGGCCACCAGGCTCACGCCCAGGTGCGAGTTGCTGTGCATGGACAGGCCCAGGCCGAAGGTGCTGCACAGCGTGGACAGGCGCTGCGTGGCGCGCAGCCCGCCCCAGTAGTGGTGGTCGCTGAGCACGATCTTGACAGGGCAGCCCATGTCGGCGTTGCGGCGGAACTCGGCGAAGTCCGTCACCACCATGTTGGTGGCCAGCGGCACGTCGCACGCTCGCGCCACGGCGGCCATGCCTTCCAGGCCCGGGGCCGGGTCCTCGTAATACTCCAGCACGCCGCGCAGCCGCGCGACGATCTCCAGGCTGGTGGCCACGCTCCAGTTGGCATTGGGGTCAATGCGCAGCGGCGTGCCGGGGAAAGCCTGGGCCAGCGCCAGGATGCCTGCGGCCTCCTGCTCGGGCGCGAGCGCACCGGCCTTGAGCTTGATGCTCTGAAATCCGTACAGATCGATCATGCGCCGCGCCTGCGCCACGAGGTGCCCGGGCGTCAGCGCCTCGCCCCAGGGGTCGGGCGCGTACGGGCGCTCGATGTGCTCGGCGTACTTGTAGAACAGGTAGGCCGAGTACGGCACGTGCGTGCGCGCCGCGCCGCCCAGCAGATCGACCACGGGCGCGTTGGCGAGCTGGCCCTGCAGGTCCAGCATGGCCACCTCGAAGGCGCTGACCACCTTGGCCACGGTCTTGGACACATGGGTGCCGGGCGCCAGCGAGACTTGCTGCGCCAGGAATTCCGAGCGGGTCTGCACAGGCGGCGCGACCAGCGCGGCCACGCGCGCCTCCATCTCGTTCAGCGCCCAGGGCGACAGGCCCCGCAGCGCAGGCGCGGCCTGGGCCAGCGCGTCCAGCATGGGCTGGTCGCCGTAGCTCTCGTTGATGCCCACCAGGCCCGACGCGGTCTCGATCTCGATGATGGAGCGCAGCGCCCAGGGCTCGTGGATGCCGGCCGCGTTGAGCAGCGGCGGGTCGCGGAACGCGATGGGCGTGACGCGGACGTGCCGTATGGCGTGCGGCGAGGCGGTCATGGCGGCGGGCGTCCGTTCAGCGGGCCATCAGGCCGGGCAGCCACAGCGAGAACGCGGGCACGTAGGTCACCAGCAGCAGGCAGATGGTGAGCGCGCCGTAGAACGGCAGGATGGAGCGCATCACCTGCCCCACGGAGATGCCCCCGATCGCACAGCCCACGAACTGCGTCACCCCCACCGGCGGCGTGTTCAGGCCCAGCGCGCAGTTGATCAGCATCACCACGCCGAACTGCACCGGGTCCATGCCGAACTGCATGGCTATCGGCAGGAAGATGGGCGTACACACGAGGATGGTGGCGGCCATGTCGAGGAAGGTGCCGAGCAGGAACAGCAGCACGTTGATCATGAGGAAGATGACCAGCGGGCTGTCCGAGATCGAGGTCATCAGCGCGCCGGTCTTCTGCGGCACCTCGTACAGCGCCATGAAGTAGCCGAAGGCCGATGAGATGCCGATCAGCAGCAGCACCACGCCCGTGGTCTTGCACGCCTTGGCGCAGGCTTTGAGGAAGTCGCCCCAGGTGAGCGAGCGATAGACCAGGGCCGTGACCAGCAGCGCCCACAGCACCGCGACGGCGGCCGATTCGGCGGGCGTGAAGACGCCCGAGAGAATGCCCGCCAGGATGATGAAAACGATCATCAGGCCCGGCAGGGCCGCCAGGCAGGCGCCCAGCACCTCGCCCCAGCCGGGGAACTTGCCGCGGATCGGGTAGCCGCGCTTGACCGCGACGTAGTAGGCCGCGCCCAGGTTGCACAGCGTCAGCAGCAACGCCGGAATGACGCCCGCCAGGATCATGCTGAGCACGCTGACCGACGCGATGCCGGTGGTGGCCAGCGTGAAGATGATGATGTTGTGCGAGGTGGGCATCAGCACGCCGACCAGCGCCGCGTGGGTGGTGACGTTGACGGCGTAGTCGGCGTCGTAGCCCTCCTTCTTCATCAGCGGGATCATCACCGAGCCCATGGCCGACACGTCGGCCAGGGCCGAGCCGGACACGCCGCCGAAGAGCGTGCAGCCCACGACGTTGCTCATGCCCAGGCCGCCGCGCACGTGGCCCACCAGGCTGTTGGCGAAGCGCACGATGCGGTCGGCGATGCCGCCGTAGAGCATCAGCTCGCCAGCAAACACGAAGAACGGGATCGCCATGAACGAGAACACCTGCATGCCGCCGACCATCTTCTGGAACACGACGGGCACCGGCACACCGGCATAGAGCACCGTGGCGACGGACGCCAGGCCGATGGAGAACGCCACCGGCACGCCGATGAGCAACAGGATGAGAAAGGAGACGGACAGGATGACCAGTTCCATGATGGGCTGCCTTGCTGCGGGGGGAGATGCGATGTGGGTGGGCGGGGGTCAGTGCCAGGACGGCACGACCTCCTCGCCGCGCAGCAGCGCGAGGATGTGTTCGAACGAGAAGACCGCGATGAGCACCCCAGCGATCACCAGCGCCAGGTAGTCCAGGCCCGCAGGCAGCCCCAGCATGGGATCGAGCTCGTCCCACTTGAGGCGGGTCCAGAGCCATCCGGCCCAGGCCATGATGCCGCCGAACAGCGCCACCAGCAGGTGGATCAGCACCTCGACCTTCAGGCGCATCCATTCGGGCATCAGCGAGACCAGCGACTCCAGGCCGATGTGCCCGGCGTCGCGCACGCCCACGGCCACGGCCAGCGCGGTGATGTAGAGCACCAGCTCCAGCGCCAGCGCCTCGGTCCAGGTGGGGGTGTCGTTGAAGACGTAGCGGCCTATCACCTGCGTCTGCACCGCCAGGATCAGCGCCATCAGGCCCACTATGGACACCACCAGGCAGAACTTGCTGAGCCAGGCGCAGAACCGGGCGAAGACGTGTGTGGCCGGGGGGCGCTGGCGCGCGGCATCGGCAGGAAGCGTATCGGTCATGGACATTCCAGCGGAAGATGGGATGGAGACGCTGCCCACGCGGCGGGCCGCGCGGGCGGGCGGCGCAGCAGGCTTACTTGGTGTCCTGCACGGCCTTCACCAGGCGCTGGAGGTCGGGCGTGGTCATGAACTTGTCGTACACCGGCTTCATCGCGTTCTGGAACTCGGCCTTGTTCACGTCGCGCACCCATTCGACACCGGCCTTGCTCACGATCTCGATCGCCTTGGCAGTCTGTTCGTCCCACTTCTGGCGCTGGAAGGCCACCGACTCCTTGGCTGCGGCGCGGAACAGGGCCTGGTCGGCCGGCGGCAACTTGTCGAACACGGCCTTGGACATCACCAGCACCTCGGGCGCCATGGAGTGCTGGGTGTACGAGTAGTACTTCACCGCCTCGTAGTGCTTGAAGCCTTCGTAGGAGGGCTCGTTGTTCTCGGCGGCGTCGATCACGCCCGTCTTCAGGCCGGTATAGACCTCGGCGGTGGCCATGGGGGTGGCATTGGCGCCCATGGCGCTGACCAGCGCAACCCACAGGTCGGACTGCTGCACGCGGATCTTCATGCCCTTGACATCGGCCAGCGTGCGCACCGGCTTCTTGGCGTAGATGGAGCGCGCGCCGCTGTCGTAGAAGGCCAGGCCCACCAGGCCCTGGTGCTCGCAGCCCTTGAGGATTTCGTCCCCCACCGGGCCGTCCAGCACCTTGCGCATGTGCTGGATGGAGGTGAACAGAAAGGGCATGGTGGGCACCAGGCTCTTGGGGCAGATCGCGTTGAGCGAGCTGATGTTGACGCGGTTCATCTCCAGCGCGCCGATCTTGACCTGGTCCAGCGTCTCCTTCTCGGAGCCGAGCGCGCTCTTGTTGAAGACCTTGATCTTGTACTTGCCGCTGCTGCGCTGCTCCAGCAGCTGGCTCATGTACTTGACGGCGGCCACCGTGGGGTAGTCGTCGCTGTTGTGAACGTCTGCCGAGCGCAGCTCGACGGCTTGCGCGGACAGTGCCAGCAGGCCAGCGGCCAGGGCGGTCAGTTGTGTCTGGAGCTTCATGTCTTCCTCATCTTTCTGTTGATGGCGTGGATGGAACGGACGAAAAAATCGATCAACCGGCGAACGCTGGCTCCGGCAGGCCCTGCACGCCGGGGCAGAGCGCAAAGACACCGCCCGCCAAGGGCTGGTCGGACAGATCGACGCCGCCGGGGCGGATCGACGTGACGAACAAGGTGTCCAGCCCCGCGCCGCCGAAGGCACACATGGCCGGTTTCTTGACGGGCACGGGCAGCGAGCGGTCGAGCCGCCCGCCGGGCGTGAAGCGGTGTACCAGGCCAGCGTCGTTGCCACAGATCCAGTAGCAGCCGTCGGCATCCACCGCAGCGCCGTCGGGCCGACCAGGCAGCGGGTTCATGTCCACGAACAGGCGGCGGTTGCGCGGCGTGCCGGTGTCGGTGTCGTAGTCGAAGGCCCAGACGGCCTGCACCCGCGGGTGCGAGTCCGACACGTACATGGTGCGGCCATCGGGGCTGAAGGCCAGGCCGTTGGGCACGATGAAGTCCGTGATCCGCGCGGGCAAAGCGCCGTCGCCGGGGCCGAAGCGGTACCAGGCGCCCGCGCGGATGCCCGCCACCATGTCCAGGCACATGGTGCCAGCCCACAGGCGGCCCTGGCGGTCGCAGCGCCCGTCGTTGAAGCGCATGGCCGGTGCGGCGTGCTGCACCGGCGCGGCCAGCGTGGCGCTGGCGCGCCCATCGGGCTGCAATTGCAGCGCGAAGATGCCGCTTTCCATGCCCGCAAGCCAGCGCCCCGGCGTGGCCGTGGCGGCCAGGCAGGCGGGCATTTCGTCGGTGGCCCAGTGCCGATGGCCCTCGGCGGGCGACCAGCGATGGATGGCGCGGCCCGGGATGTCCACCCAGTACAGCGCCTGTTCGCCCACGTGCCACACCGGGCTTTCGCCGGTGCCGTTGCGCGCGTCGAGTACGAGTTCCGCCACCATGTGCCGCCCCTGCTCAGTCGCCGAAGGGGCCTTGCGCGGTGAACGCGCCGCCCTGGTAAATGGCGCTGGGGTCGTTCGGCGCCACGGGCGGCTGCGCCTCGATCTGCGCGCGAAAGCGCTCCGAGCTGTCCTGCGGCGCGAAGCCCAGGTGCGCAGCGGCCCGGTTGTCCCACCAGACCTGCGCGTTGGCCGACACGCCATACACCACCGTGTGCCCCACCCCCGGCGTGAACAGCGACTGGCGCACCAGCTGCGTCAGGTCGCCATGGCTGAGCCAGGTACACAGCATGCGGCGGTTGGCGGGCTCGGGGAACGACGAGCCGATGCGGATGCTCACCGTCTCGATGCCGTAGCGGTCCCAGTAGAACTGGGCCATGTCCTCGCCGAAGGACTTGGACAGGCCGTAGTAGCCGTCGGGCCGGCGCGGCGCGCGGGCGTCGATGCGCTCGTCCTGCCGGTAGAAGCCGATCACGTGGTTGGAGCTGGCGAACACCACGCGCTTCACGCCGTGGCGGCGCGCCGCTTCGTAGAGGTGGAAGACGCCCTTGATGTTGGCCTCCAGGATTTCCTCGAAGGGCCGCTCCACCGAAATGCCGCCCAGGTGAACGACGGCGTCGCAGCCCGCCACCAGGGCGTCCACGGCCTTCTTGTCGGCCAGGTCGCAGGGCGCCACCTCCTCCTGCGCGCCGCTGGCCGCGCCCAGCGGCGCGATGTCGGAGACGCGCAGCACGCGGGCGAAGGGGCGCAGCCGCTCGCGCAGCACGCGGCCCAGGCCGCCCGCCGCCCCCGTCAGCAGCAGGCGTGAAAGGGGCTGGGACGGGGCGTCGGCAGGCGCTGCGTGGGAAGGCGTGGCGGTCAAGGTTGTCTCCATGAATATCTGCTGTACGTCATCGGTCATCGTACAACTATCGGGCAGATTATGATGAGGCCATGTCCACCATGTCAACGGGAGTACACCCAACCCCCGAAACCACCGAGCCCCGGCCCAGCGCGGCGCGGCAGGCTGCGCCCCGGCGCCAGGGCCGCAGCCTGGCACTGGGCCTGGTGGAAGACCTGGGCGACAAGATCCGCGCCCAGCAGCTGCGCCCCGGCGACAAGCTGCCCACCGAGTCGGCCATCATGCAGACCTACGGCGTCAGCCGCACCGTGGTGCGCGAGGCGCTGTCCAAGCTGCAGGCCGCCGGGCTGGTGGAGACGCACCACGGCATCGGCACCTTCGTGCTGCAGCCGCGCGGCGGCGGCATGGCAGGCATGTTCCGGCTGGAGGCGGCAGACATCGCCACCACGGTGGACGTGCTGGCGGTGCTGGAGCTGCGCATCAGCCTGGAGACCGAGTCCGCCGGGCTGGCCGCGCTGCGCCGCTCCGAGGAGCACCTGCTGGCCATGCGCGAGGCGCTGGACGAGTTCGAGCGCAACGTGGCGGCGGCTGGCGACACGGTGTCGCCCGACTTCCGCTTCCACCTGCAGATCGCGCAGGCCACGGGCAACCCCTACTTCGCCGACATCATGACGCACCTGGGGACCACGATCATCCCGCGCACCCGCGTCAATGCGCTGCGCAACCACAACCGGGGCGGCGAATACCTGAGCCGCGTGAACCGGGAGCACGAGGAAATCTTCGCCGCCATCGCGCGGCGCGACCCCGATTCGGCCCGCGCGGCCATGCGCATCCACCTGACCAACAGCCGCGAGCGCCTGCGCCTGGCGCAAGAGGCCGCCCAGCGCGAGAACACGCCCGGCGACGGCAGCCCGTCGGCGCGCTGAACAGCGGCGCATCGCACCCCTCCAGCCTCCTTCGGGGCGTGGTTTTTTGCGCCCAGGGCTTGGCATCGGTCATTCTTAGTTGTACGATGACTGACAATAGCAACACGAACGGCGCCCACCATCCCCTGCCCGAAAGAAAGACCGACATGACCCCTCAAGACCTCAAGGACGTGATGAGCTCCGGCCTGCTGTCCTTCCCCCTGACCGATTTCGATGCCAACGGCGACTTCAACGCTCGGGGCTACGCCGCGCGGCTGGAATGGCTGGCCCCCTACGGCGCCAGCGCCCTGTTTGCGGCGGGCGGCACGGGCGAGTTCTTCTCGCTCACGGCCAGCGAGTACCCGGCCATCATCCAGACTGCCGTGGCCACCTGCCAGGGCAAGGTGCCCATCATCGCGGGCGCGGGCGGCCCCACGCGCTTCGCCATCGAGTGCGCGCAGGCGGCCGAGAAGGCGGGCGCCCACGGCATCCTGCTGCTGCCGCACTACCTGACCGAGGCCAGCCAGGAGGGCCTGGCCGCCCACGTCGAGGCGGTGTGCCGGAGCGTGAAGTTCGGCGTCATCATCTACAACCGCGGCATCAGCCGCTTCGCGCCCGAGACGGTGGCGCGCCTGGCCGAGCGCAACCCCAACCTGGTCGGCTACAAGGACGGCGTGGGCAACATCGAGGCCCAGTCCGCCATCTACCTGACCCTGGGCGACCGCCTGGCCTACCTGGGCGGCCTGCCCACCGCCGAGGTCTATGCGGCGGCCTACAAGGCGCTGGGCACGCCGGTGTATTCGTCGGCCGTCTTCAACTTCATCCCCAGGACGGCGATGCGCTTTTATGAAGCGGTGAAGAACGACGACATGGCCACGCAGCACCAGCTGCTCAAGGACTTCTTCATCCCGTACCTGAACATCCGCAACCGGGGCGAAGGCTACGCGGTGAGCATCGTGAAGGCGGGCGCGAAGATCGTCGGCCACGACGCCGGGCCCGTGCGCGCGCCGCTGTCGGACCTGAAACCCGCCGAATACGAGGCGCTGGCCCAGCTCATCGCCACGCTGGACGAATAAGCCCGGACACCGGCCATGCCCAGCACCCCGACCATCACCGACATCGAAGTCATCCCCGTCGCGGGCCGCGACGGCATGCTGATGAACCTGAGCGGCGCGCACGGTCCGTTCTTCACGCGCAACGTGCTGCTCGTCCACGACAGCGCGGGCCACACCGGCGTGGGCGAAGTGCCCGGCGGCGAGGGCATCCGCCAGGCGCTGGAAGACAGCCGGCGCGTGCTGATCGGCCAGCCCATAGCCCTGCACCTGCCACTGCTGCGGCAGGTACATGCTGCGCTGGAGGGCCGCGACGCGGGCGGGCGCGGCCTGCAGACCTTCGACCTGCGCATCGGCGTGCATGCCGTCACCGCCGTCGAATCGTGCCTGCTCGACCTGCTGGGCCAGCACCTGGGCGTGCCCGTGGCCGCGCTGCTGGGCGAAGGCCCGCAGCGCGAGCGCGTGGAGATGCTGGGCTACCTGTTCTTCGTCGGCCCATCGGACAAGACCCCCCTGCCCTACGTGAAGCCCGGCGAGGACACGAGCGGCAGCGACGCCTGGGCCCAGGTGCGCCACATGGAGGCCATGACGCCCGAAGCCATCGTGCGCCAGGCCGAGGCCGCACACGCGCGCTACGGCTTCAACGACTTCAAGCTCAAGGGCGGCGTGCTGGCGGGCGAGCAGGAGGTAAAGGCCGTCACCGCGCTGGCCAAGCGCTTCCCCGGGGCGCGCGTCACGCTCGACCCCAACGGCGGCTGGCTGCTGAAAGACGCCATCCGCCTGATGCGCGACATGCGCGGCGTGCTGGCCTATGCCGAAGACCCCTGCGGCGCCGAGGGCGGCTTCTCGGGCCGCGAGGTGATGGCCGAATTCCGCCGCGCCACCGGCCTGCCCACTGCCACCAACATGGTCGCCACCGACTGGCGGCAGATGGTGCATGCGCTCGCGCTGCAGTCGGTGGACATCCCGCTGGCCGACCCGCATTTCTGGACCATGGCGGGCAGCGTGCGCGTGGGCCAGACCTGCCGCGACTGGGGTCTGACCTGGGGCTCGCACTCCAACAACCACTTCGACATCTCGCTGGCCATGTTTACCCACGTGGCCGCCGCCGTGCCCGGCAAGGTCACGGCCATCGACACGCACTGGATCTGGCAGGACGGGCAGTTCCTCACGCACAACCCGCTGCAGATCCGCGGCGGCTTCGTCGATGTGCCGACGGCGCCGGGCCTGGGCGTGACCGTGGACCGCGCCGCTCTGCAGCGCGCCAACGCGCTCTACCGGGCGCAGGCCTTAAGCGCGCGCGACGATGCCGTGGCCATGCAGTACCTCGTCCCGGGCTGGAAGTTCGACCCCAAGCGGCCCTGTATGATTCATTAGTCAAATTGGCCCCCAGCGCTTATCCATAAAGCACAAGCAGCTATCAATAAGAGAGCATTCATGTCCCGACACGACCACCTGATCAACGGCGCCTGGGTTCCCGGAAAGTCCTACGCGCCCAACACCAACCCCAGCCACCTGGCCGACGTGATCGGCGAATACGCCCAGGGCGATGCCGCTGACGTGGACGCAGCCGTGGCCGCTGCCGTGGCGGCGTTTCCCGCGTGGAGCACGTCGGGCATCCAGGCGCGCTCGGATGCGCTCGACAGGATCGGCTCCGAAATCCTGGCGCGCAAGGAAGAACTCGGCGAGCTGCTGGCGCGCGAGGAAGGCAAGGTGCGCGGCGAGGCCATCGGCGAGGTCATGCGCGCCGGGCAAATCTTCAAGTTCTTCGCGGGCGAGTGCCTGCGGCTTTCGGGCGAGACGCTGCCTTCCGTGCGCCCCGGCATCGGCGTGGAGATCACGCGCGAGCCGATCGGCGTGGTCGGCCTGATCACGCCGTGGAACTTCCCCATCGCCATCCCGGCCTGGAAGATCGCGCCCGCGCTGGCCTTCGGCAATTGCGTGGTCATCAAGCCCGCCGACCTGGTGCCGGGCTGTGCCTGGGCGCTGGCAGACATCATCCACCGCTCGGGCATCCCGGCGGGGGTGTTCAACCTGGTCATGGGGCCAGGGCGCGTGATCGGCGATGCGCTGGTGCGCCACCCGGGCATTGCGGCCATCAGCTTCACGGGCTCGGTCGGCGTGGGCCGGGGCATTGCCGCCGCCTGCGTGGAGAACGGCAAGAAGGTGCAGCTGGAGATGGGCGGCAAGAACCCGCAGGTGGTGCTGGACGATGCCGACCTGAAGCAGGCCGTGGAGCTGTCGGCGCAGAGCTGCTTTTATTCCACGGGCCAGCGCTGCACGGCATCGAGCCGCCTCATCGTGACGGACAAGATCTACACGGCCTTCGTCGAGGCGCTGAAAGCCCGCATCGAAGCGATCAAGGTCGGCGCCGCGCTGGCCGCAGGCACGGACATGGGGCCGGTGGTCAGCCAGGCGCAACTGGAACAGGACCTGCGCTACGTCGAGATCGGCAAGGCCGAGGGCGCGCGCTGGGTGACCGGCGGTGGCCAAGTGCCGTGCCACAGCGGCAGCGGGCACGAGGGCTACTTCATGGCCCCCGCGCTGTTCGCCGACACCACGCCCGCGATGCGCATCAACCGCGAGGAAATCTTCGGCCCCGTGGCCAGCGTGATCCGCGTGAAGGACTACGACGAGGCGCTGGCCGTGGCCAACGACACGGAGTTCGGCCTGTCGGCGGGCATCGCCACGACCAGCCTGAAGCACGCCACGCACTTCAAGCGCCACGCCCAGGCCGGCATGGTGATGGTGAACCTGCCCACGGCAGGGGTGGACTACCACGTGCCATTCGGCGGGCGCAAGGGCAGCAGCTATGGCCCGCGCGAACAAGGCAGGTACGCGCAGGAGTTCTTCACCACCGTCAAGACGGCCTACACGCTGGCCTGATTGCTATATTAATGATAGCTATCCGCGCTTGCTGGATAGGCGCTGGAGGCCGATTTGGCATGCAACCCGCTCCTGCGTCTGCAGCAACTGCGCGGCCACTGCGGCGGCGATCACCCCGGGCTGCTTGCCCGTGATGCCAGGCACGCCGATGGGGCAGGTCACGCGGGCCAGTTCCTCGTCGGTGAAGCCGCGCGCGCGCAGGCGGTGCGTGAACGTGGCCCATTTGGTGCGGCTGCCGATCAGGCCGATGAAGGGCAGGTCGCCGCGTTCGCGCTGGCGCGCGAGGCAGGCGGCGACCACGTCCAGGTCTTCGGCGTGGCTGAAGCTCATGATGAGCACGAAGGACTGCGGCGCCAGGCCCGACACCGCTGCCTGCACGGGGTCGGAGTGCTCGCACTGCGCGCCCGGCGGCGGATCGGGCGGGAACACGCCGTCGCGGCTGTCGATCCAGTGCAGCGCGAACGGCAGCGGCGCCAGCGCGCGCGCCAGCGCGTGGCCCACGTGCCCGCCGCCGAACAGCGCCACCGGGTGCAGCGGCGGCGCCAG
>NZ_JASGDA010000064.1:0-7343 GCF_047607405.1 Acidovorax sp.
CCAGCACGCCCGCCGCCGCGCCGCCCGCGCCCACCAGCAGCACGCGGCGGCCAGCCAGCGGCACGCCCGCGTTGCGGGTGATGTCGGCCACCAGGCCCAGGCCGTCGGTGTTGTCGGCTGCAATGCTGCCGTCCGGCCGAAAGATGAGGATGTTGGCCGCGCCCGCCAGCTGCGCGCGTGGGCTGCGGTGCGTGGCGAGGGCGCAGGCTTCGGTCTTGAACGGCACGGTGACGTTGCAGCCGCGCCCGCCCTCGGCCACGAAGGCGCGCACGCCCTGCACGAAGCCGTCGAGCGGGATCAGGCGGCGCTCGTAGGCGACGGCCTGGCCCGTCAGCGCGGCAAAGCGGGCGTGGATGGCGGGCGAGCGGCTGTGCTCCACCGGGTTGCCCATCACGCAGTACAAATCCAGATCGGCGGGGCGGGTCATCGGACGGTGGTTTCCAGGGTCTGGTCGCGGGTGAACTTGAAGCGCGCCACCATGGCGATCTGGTCGGCCTTCTTGCGCATCTCGGCGTTGAACGGGCCGAACGGGCCGGACGCGCGGGCAATGGCCTCGGCCCGGCGGTCCAGCGTGGGGTTGCCCGAGCCCTGCACGACCTCGGTGCCCAGCACGCGGCCATCGTGGTTGACGGTGACGATCATCGTCAGCTCGCCGTACAGCTTGCGCCCGCCCTGCTCGGGAAAGTTCTCGGTGCCCTTGTCTTCCACCTTGCGGCGCAGCGCGTCGTAGTAGATGGCGTAGGCTTCCTCGCGCGTGGCGGGGCTGATGTAGCGCTTCTTGGGGCGCGAGTTTTCTTCGTTGATGCGCTTTTCGATCTCGGCCAGCAGCTTGACGAGCTGGCGGCGCTTTTCCTGCTCGGCCACCTGCTCGGCGCTCTGGCTGGGCTGGCGCGGGTCGGGCTCGGGCAGGGTGGCGAGCTGCTTGCGCAGCTGGGCCAGCAGCTGGGTCTGCTGCTCCTGCAGCGCGTCCATCTTGCGCTGGGCTTCCTCGTAGTCGTCGCCGACGGTCGTGAGCGCGGTGTAGGGCAGGGGGCTGGTCGCCCGGCCCTTGTCGGCGTCGCCGCCGCCCGCCAGGCTGGCCTGGGCGATGGCCTGGGCCTTGTCGGGGCGCTCGCTGGACTTGGCGTTGACCAGGATGACTTCGAGCGGCGTGTCCTGGAACACGCGGTTGAAGCCCTCGGGGTCGATGAAGCGCACGGAGATCAGCGCCGCGTGCAGGGCCATCGAGACGCCCAGCGCCAGTTGCAGGGTGCTGAAAGTGCGGAGAAAGGCGGGCAGTTTCACGGGGTGGGATTATCTGCGCTGGCAGGCTCGGCCTCGTTCACATCGACTGCAATGGCGATGGGCCCCGCCACGGCTTCATCGTCGTCATCCACCGGGCCGTCGTCGCCCGCATCCGCCGGGTCGTCCAGCCGCTCGGCCACGGTGCCGTGGATGTCCAGCGTGATCTCGTCCACCGCGCCCAGCTTCACCCTCAGGCGCGCGCCGCGCGGCAGGTTTTGCGCGCCCAGCACGGGCAAGACCAGCGGCAGCGCGTCCGCCCGCACCAGAAAGCTGCCGCCCGGCCCTTCCTTGAACACGGTGGCGTTCAGCTCGGTGATGCCGTTCTGCTCCAGGTACTTGAGCGTCCAGAACCGCTCCATGCCCGCCTGGTAGCCGTTGTAGGCGCTGTAGGCCGCGTCGAAGCTGCTGATGATGCTGAACAGGTCGGCGTCCTTGGGCTTGAACGGCGCGGCGAGGGCCGCCGTCTTGCCATGGCGCACCACGGCGATGATCTGCCACTGGTTCACCAGGTCCACGTAGCGGCGCAGCGGCGACGTGGCCCAGGCGTAGCTCTTGACGCCGATGCCCGCATGCGGCAGTGCCTTGGTGCCCATGCGCACCTTCACGCCGGGCGCCAGGCTCGCCTGGCTGCGGTAGATGCCGGGCACGCCGTGCTCGGCCAGCAGGTTGCCCCAGGTGCTGTTGGCAACGATGGCGGCCTCGGCCACGATCAAGTCCAGCGGCGCGCCGCGCTTGCGGGTGCTGATCTGCACTGTCTCGCTGCCATCCGGCTCCCCGCCGTCGTTGCCCACCAGGCGAAAGTTGTAGTCGGGCCGGTTGAACGTCTCGGGCTTGCCGCGCACCACCTCGCGCTGGGCTTTGAGGCTTTTGGCCAGGCGGTGCAAAAATGATAGCTGCTCGCGCTTGTCCAATAAGGGCTGGGGCGTGTTTTCGTATTGAACCGACGGGTCGGCCAGCCATTCCTCCGTCACGATGTGGTCGAGCTGGTCGTGGCGCAGGTTCACCGCCACCGGCACGCGCTCCAGCTTTGTTTCGGTGCCGGTGATGGCCAGCGTCGCCTCGTCGATGGTCACGTACAGCGACACGGCCGGGTTGGCGCGGCCTTCGTCCAGCGTGTAGATGCGCACCACCTCGTCGGGCAGCATGGTGATCTTGTAGCCCGGCATATAGACGGTGGACAGGCGGTTGCGGCCCAGCTGGTCGATGGCGCTGCCCGGTGCAATGGCCAGCCCCGGCGCGGCGATGTGGATGCCTAAAGTGACCGTGCCCGTGCCCAGGCCCTGCACCGACAGCGCGTCGTCGATCTCGGTGGTCTGCGAATCGTCGATGGAATACGCCTGCACCGGCGCCAGCGGCAAATCTGCGGGCGGCTGCGGCGCGCTGATGGCCGGGAAGCCCGTGCCCTTGGGGAAGTTGTCGAACAGAAAGCGCTGCCAGTGGAACTGGTAGGCCGAGGTGATCGCCCCGGCCTTTTGCAGCAGATCGAGCGGCGCGGTGTGCGTGGCGCGGCTGGCCTCCACCACGGCCTTGTACTCGGGCGCGTTCTTGTCGGGCTTGAACAATATCTTGTAGAGCTGCTCGCGGATGGGCTGCGGGCATTCGCCCTGCGCCAGCGCGGCGGCCCAGGCTTCGATCTGCGCCTGGACGGCCTTCTTCTTCTCGATGGCGGCCAGCGCCTGCTGCAGGATTTCGGCCGACGCCTTCTTGAACCGCCCCTTGCCCGCGCGGCGAAAGTAGTGCGGCGCGTCGTACAGCGCGAACAGCGCGCCCGCCTGCTGGGCCAGCGTGGCGTTGTCGCTGAAGTAGTCCCGCGCCAGGTCGGCAAAGCCGAACTCGTCCTCGGGCGCGAATTCCCAGGCCAAGTCCAGCTCCATGCCCTGCGCCACGGCCTGGGCCTGGGCGATGAGGTCGGCGGGGGCGGGCTTGTCGAACTTCAGCAGGATGTGCGCGGCCTTGACCTTGACCCGCTTGCCCGATTCCAGCTCGATCTGGGCCGAGGTATCGGCCTCGGAAAGGATGCGACCGGCAAGGAACTTGCCGGCCTCTTCAAACAGTGCATGCATGGGCCGCATTGTCCCATGGCGACAATGCGGCCCCGGGGGCCAGTCAGGACTTGTTGAGGCTCAACACCACCCAGCCGTTGCCTGTGCCCGGGGTTGTGGTCCCACTGGCATTCAGGCGCCCCGTCACCGACAGGCCGGGGACCAGCGGCAGCATCACCGCAGGCGAGACACTGCCCGAAACGCCGTCGCGCTGGCGCATGCCCGTCAGCGGCGTGTTGTTGTGCAGCGTCTGCGACACGGCGGTCGCCCCGGCGTTGCTGCTGTCGCGCGTGATGGTGCCCGCACTGGTATCGACGGCGGTAATGGTGTTGGTGGTGATCGAGATGCCCGGCAGCGTGTCGGTGGTGGCGGTGACGGCCGTGCCCGCGGAGTTGGCCTGCACGTTCCAGCTGCTGCTCACGGTGCCCACGGTGGGGTAGCTCAGGGTGGTCTGCTTGGTGAACAGGTTCATGGAACCGTCCTGGTCCAGCATCACCAGCAGGGTGTAGCTGCCGTTCTTGAAGACGTAGGCACCCACGTTCGGCGCGTCGGCGCCCGAGCCGGTGAACCCGCCCGAGGCGCTGACGGCAAAGGTGGCCGACGGCGTGCTCTCGTCCGTGCAGGTGACGGGGGTGGTGGTGGTGCAGCTCTTGAGGCTGGTGACGCTGCCGCCAGAGATGGTGCCCATGCCGTACTGCAGCACGTAGGGCTCGCTCGTCCCGCCGTCGTTCGCGCGGCTCCAGCCCAGGCGGTTCCAGGTGCCGTCCAGGTCGGCCAGGCTGGCCGTTTGCTCGGGGAACGCCAGGGTCGGGTAGTACGTGCCATCGTCGTCATTGGCGGCGATCAACATCACGCCGCCCGTGCCCACCACCACGCTGGCCCCATTGGTGCCGGTGGTGAAGGAGCAGGCGTCGGTGCCGGCCGTCAGGCTGCTCGTCGTGCCGTCGGCCCAGGCCACTTGCGGCGTGCCGCTGGAATCCATCGTGATGGTGGCGGTGGATGCCTCGGCGTCGGCGGGCAGGAGCACCCGGTAGGTACCGCTGGTCAACTGGTCGCAGGTGGCGGACACGGTGACGGTGGTGGAGCCAGTGTCGGTGCTGCCAGTGCTGCCGGTGCTACCAGTGTCGGTGCTTCCAGTGCTGCCGGTGCTGCCGGTGCTGCCAGTGTCGGTGCTTCCAGTGCTGCCGGTGCTCCCAGTGCTTCCGCTGTCGGTGCTGTCGCCGCCACCGCCGCCGCAGGCGGTCAGGGCGAGGGCCGCGATGGCGGCGGCGATGTAGTGCAGGCGTTTGGCGCGTTGGGGGTTCATGGTTCTATCCTTTGTGCGGGGTTGGGGAATGCCTCGCCATCGTCGCGGCAGGCGAGCCTGCGCGCCATCCCATGAATATGGGAGGAATGTGGGAGCCCGACCGCGCTGCTTTGTGTTTATGCTCGCTGACACCCGCTCATTCCCCACCCCATGCCCCAGCCCTGGCACGTATTGATCGTCGAGGACGACCCGCAGACGCGCGACTTCTTCGCCGCCAGCGTGCAGGGCTGCGCGCAGCTGGCGCTGGCGGGCTGCCTGGGTACGGTGGCCGAGGCCCGCGACTGGCTGGACGCCCGCGCGCCGCAGGGGCTGGACGTGCTGCTGGTGGACCTGGGCCTGCCCGACGGCAGCGGCCTGGACGCCATTGCCCACGCCCGGTACACGCACCCGGGCTGCGAGCCGCTGGTCATCAGCATGTTCGGCGACGAGGAGAGCGTGCTCGCCAGCATCGAGGCCGGGGCGCTGGGCTACATCCACAAGGACGCCACGCCCGAGAACATCGCCGACACCGTGCTGCAGATGAAGGCGGGCGCCTCGCCCATCTCGCCCATGATCGCGCGGCAGGTGCTGCACAAGTACCTCGATTTAAGGTCAAATCGGCCTCAAACCCATATGGACAGGGCGCAAGCAGCTATCAATACAGAAGCGAAAGACGCCCTGGACGTGGCGCTGTCGCCGCGCGAGAAGGACGTGCTGGACCTGATCGCGCGCGGCTTTTCGTACGCCGAAACCGCGCGGCTGCACGGCGTGTCCATACACACCGTGCAGGCGCACATCAAGAGCCTGTATGCCAAGCTGGCCGTCCATTCCAAGAGCGAGGCCGTCTTTGAAGCCACGCGGCGCGGCCTGCTCTAGGCTGATCCGGGCCGTCTGGCTGCTGTGGTGCCTGCTGGCGCTGCACGCGGCGCACGCCCAGGTGCTGGAGCTGCGCCACGCCCAGGCCGCCATCGCCCCCGCCAACGGGCCGCCGCAGAACCTGGCGCTCGAACTGCCCTACCACTGGGACCGCCACCAGCGTGGGGCCGAGGGGTATGCGGTGTTCGACATGGCCTTCGACCTGCCGCAGCCGCCCGCCGTGCCCCATGGCCTGCTGCTGCACCAGGTGGGCAATGCCTACGAGGTGTGGCTCAACGGCGCCCTGCTGCGCCGCAGCGGCGACATGGTGCAGGGCGGCGGCGCCGACTACGCCAAGGGGCCGCGCTACCTGGCCGTGCCGGGGCAGGTGCTGCGCGCGGGGCGCAACCAGCTGGTGGTGCGCATCCGCGCCGACAGCGGGCGCCGCGCGGGCCTGGCGCCGCCGCTCATCGGCCCCGACGCAACGCTGCGCGGCCGCTACCAGGCGGCCGTGAACCGGCACGTCATCGGGTCGCCGCTGCTGGCCCTGGTGGCGCTGGTGGCCGGCAGTGTGGCCTTGCTGCTGTGGTGGACCCAGCCCTACACGCAGCACGGCGGCGGGCCCGCCGCGCGGCGCGACCCGGTGTACCTGTACGCGGGCCTGGCCGACTGGTCCTGGGTGCTGCGCGTGTTCGACCGGGTGGTCGAAAACCCCGTGCTGCCCTGGCCCTGGTGGCAGGCCGCCATGGTGCAGGCCATGGCCGGGTGGCTGTGTTTTGCCATGATGTTCTGCATCATGGCCGCAGGCTGGCGGCACCACCGCGCCGTGCGCACCGTGCTGTGGGTGCTGCTGCCCCTGGGCGGCTGCGCGGGCTGGGCCGCCGCTGCCTGGCACCAGCCCCTGGTGCTGACGGCCTGGTATGCGGTGTGCGCGGCGGTGTTCCTGCCGCTGAGCGCGCTGTACCTGGCGGCGGCGCTGCGCCGGGGCGCGAGCCGCGAGCACCGGCTGCTGGCGGCGGCGCTGGCGCTGAACGTGCTCATGGGCGTGCGCGACCTGCTGGTGTTCCGCCTCTACGGCGATTACGGCGCCGAAACCTGGCAGCGCTACAGCGCCATGCTGTTCAGCGTGGCGCTGGTGTATGTGGCGGCCATGCGCTTTCGCGCCGCCAGCGAGCAGGTGCGCGCCTTCGAGGCGCGCATGGCCGCCCGCTTGGTGCAGCTGGAGGCCGAGCTGAACCAGAGCTACCAGTACATGGAGCAAATGGCCCGCGAGCAGGAGCGCGCCAGCGAGCGCACGCGCATCCTGCGCGACATGCACGACGGCGTGGGCGCGCACATCAGCGCCGCCATGCGGCAGCTGCAGTCGGGCCGGGCCAGCACGGACGAGGTGCTGGAGACGCTGCGCGAATCGCTGGACCACCTCAAGCTCTCCATCGACGCCCTGCACCTGCCCCCCGGCGACGTGACAGCCCTGCTGGCCAACCTGCGCTACCGGCTGGAGCCGCGCCTGAAGGCGGCGGGCATAGCACTGCAGTGGCAGGTGGACCTGCTGCCGCCCGTGGCCGGGCTGGACGGCGCGGCCATGCGGCACCTGCAGTTCATGCTGTTGGAGGTGCTGTCCAACGTGCTCCAGCACGCGCACGCCCACACGCTGTGCATCGAGGCGCGCGCGGTGGGCGAGGGCGTGGTGCTGCGGCTGTCGGACGACGGCTGCGGCTTCGACACCGAGCAGCCCGCGCGCAAGGGCCTGCTGGCGCTGCACGACCGCGCCCAGGCCATCGGCGCGCAGCTGGCGCTGACCAGCGGCCCGGGCGGCACGGACGTGGTAATCCGCTTGCCGGGGGGGGGGGGGGGGGGGGGGTAAGGAAGAAAATCGA
>NZ_JASGDA010000065.1:0-29202 GCF_047607405.1 Acidovorax sp.
CGCGCAGCAGCGCGGCCAGCGGGCGGCCCGTGGCGGCAGCGCCCCTGGCGGCTGCGGGCGCCCGCGCCTCGAAGCGGATCAGCGCCATGCAGGCCATGGACAGCAGCGCCACCGCCGCCAGCGCCACGTAGGCCCCCGCGAACGGCACGGGCAGCAGCGTGCGCGTGGCGCTGGCGAGGTTGGGGCCCGCCACCGCGCCCAGCAGGCCGCCCGCCAGCACCAGCGACACGGCCTTTTCGCGGAACGCGGGCGCGGCCAGTTCCGCCGCCGCGAAGCGGTAGAGCTGCCCGTTGGCGCTGTAGTAGCCCGCGATGACCGTGGCCGTACACAGCAGCCAGAAGCTGCCCGCGAACGCCGCCCAGGTACACAGCAAGGCCGAGGCGAGCGCCACCGCCAGCCCGATCTGGAACGACACCTGCCGCCCCCAGCGCGCCTGGCTGCGCGCCACCAGCGCGGTGGACAGCGCCCCGCCCACCACGTAGCCCATGACGGGCAGCGTCGCCATCCAGCCGTGGGGCGCGAGCTGCAGGCCCACCAGCCCGTTGATGGCGATGAAGACCACGTTGTTCGTCAGAAAGAGGCCCTGGCACAGCGCCAGCAGCCACAGGTTCTTGTTCATGGGAGGACGGGAAAGGGGTGGATCAACGCGCCGCCGGGCTCCGCAGGGCCGAGATGGGCGCGGCGGCGGCCACACGGTTGCGGCCCAGCGCCTTGGCGGTGTAGAGCGCCTGGTCGGCGCGCTCCAGCGTGTGCTCCACCGCGTCGCCGGGCAGGTGCTGCGCCAGGCCCGCCGATACCGTCATGCGCAGCGGGCCGCTGGTGGTGGGCAGCGCCAGCGCGGCCACGGCCAGGCGGATGCGGTCGAGCAGGGCGCGCGCGTCGTCCGGCTGGGTGTCGGCGAGCATCAGCACGAACTCCTCGCCGCCCCAGCGCGCCAGCACGTCGGTGTCGCGCATGTTGGCGCGCACGGTGTCGGCGAAGGCTTGCAGCGCCCGGTCGCCGGTGGCGTGGCCGTGGGTGTCGTTGATGGGCTTGAAGTGGTCGATGTCGAGCTGCGCCAGCACCAGGGGGCGGCCGTTGCGCAGGCTGCGGCGGTGCTCCAGCTCCATCAGCTCCAGCATGGCGCGGCGGTTCAGCAGCCCCGTGAGCTCGTCGCGCGTGGCAATGCTGCTGATGCGCGCCAGCGCCTGGGCCAGCTCGTGCTTCTGGCGGCGCAGGTGCTCGCGCGTGGACTGCACGCGGGTGGTCAGGAAGGTGCCGCTGAGCAGCACGATGGCGATCATGACCAGGTAGGCCGCCGCCAGCGCGGGCGAGTACCCCGGATCGCCGCGCCAGGCGCTCACGACCGAGGCGATGCCGAACACGGCCAGGCCGTAGAACAGCACGCCCAGCATCTGGCGCGTGGACAGCCCGAAGATGCCGAACATCAGCGTCACTGCCAGGATGGGCGGCGTGATGCCGCGCGCGGGCCCGGCAATGGCGTAGGCCACGGCGTTGCAGGCGATGGCGTAGAACATCTGCGCCTGCGTGAGCGAGGGGTCGCGCAGGCGGCGCGACCAGCCGCTGCGGATGAGCACGTAGAAGACCACCAGCCCGGCGGCGCAAAACAGCGTCCACCACAGCACGGGGCGGTGGTCGGGCACCACGCCCGCGAAGGCCAGGCCGTTCATCAGCACGATGCAGCAGACCATGATGAGGGTCGCCAGGCTGGTCATCGCCAGGCGGATGCGCTGGCGCTTGTCGGTGGTCAGCACCCAGTCGATGCAGCGCCGCCAGCGGCGGGAGGTGGACACGATGTCTTCTCCTCGTAGGAACGGAGAGCGTCGTTACGCGATGGGCGCGATTCTAGGCTTCAAAGGGTGAGCGCCGCCAGCGCCGCCAGGGGCGCGGTCTCGGCGCGCAGCACGCGCGGGCCCAGCGTGACAGGCGCGAAGCCGTGCGCCAGGGCCAGGTCTTCCTCGGCGCCGCTGAGGCCGCCCTCGGGCCCCGAGAGGAACACCACCGGCCCCTGCCCCGCTGCCGCCACGCGCAGCGGCGCCGTGCCTTCGCGCAGCGACAGCAGCAGGCGCTGTGCGGCAACGGCAGGCGCGCGCAGCCACGCCGCCAGATCGGCCGCGCCATGCACCACGGGCACGCGGTTGCGTCCGCACTGCTCGCAGGCGGCCACGGCCACGGCCTGCCAGTGGGCGATCTTCTTGTCGGCGCGCTCGCCCTTGAGCCTGAGCACGCTGCGCTCGGCCGCCAGCGGCGTGATGCTGGCCACGCCCAGCTCGGCGGCTTTCTCCACCAGCCAGTCCATGCGCTCGTTGGCGGTGATGCCCGCCAGCAGGTGGATGGCGCGCGGCGCCTCGCGCTCGACGGCATGGTGCGTGCCCACCTGCACGCGCACGCTGCTGCGGCCCATGTGCAGCACGGCGGCCTCGAACTCGCCGCCCGCGCCGTTGAACAGCGTCAGCGCGTCGCCCGGCTGCAGGCGCAGCACCTGCACGTGGCGCGCGGCGCCGGGGGGCAAGTCCAGCTCGGCGCCGGTGGCAAGCGGCTCGGGGCAATGGAAACGGGGCATTTGCTATGAATTATATAGCTACATGCGCTTGCTGCATAAGCGCTAGAGGCCAATTTGGCTATACACGCCCGTAGGCGAAGCCCACCACCGGCTCGGTGCCTTCGACCTGGTCGATCAGGCGCAGCAGCGGCGCCAGCTCGCGGTAGCGGCTGGCCGTGGCGCGGATGTAGGCGATGAAGCGCGGCGCGTCGGCCAGGTACTTGGGCTTGCCGTCGCGCAGCGTCAGGCGCGCGAAGATGCCCGCGACCTTCAGGTGGCGCTGCAGGCCCATCCATTCCACGGCGCGGTAGAACTCGCCGAAGTCTTCCCCCCACGCGCCCAGCAGGCCCGCCTTGCGCGCCTTTTCCCAGTAGCGCACGGTGATGTCGATGACGAAGTCCTCTTCCCAGCTGATGAAGGCGTCGCGCAGCAGGCTGGCGATGTCGTAGGTAATGGGGCCATGGACGGCGTCCTGGAAGTCCAGCACGCCCAAAGGGCTGCCCGCCATCAGGTTGCGCATCATGAAGTCGCGGTGGACATAGACACTGGGCGCGGCCAGGTTGTGTACCACGATGGCGTCGAAGGCGCTGGCAAGCAGGGCCTGTTGCTTGTCGTCCAGGGTGACGTTGCGGTGCCTGGCCAGGTACCAGTCGGGGAACAGCGCCAGCTCGCGCCGCAGCAACGCCTCGTCATACGGCGGCAGCACGCCGGGCCTGGACGCCTTCTGCCAGTCCAGCAGCACGTCCGTGGCCTGCACGTACCAGCCGTGGGCGGCCTGGGGCTTGGCCGGGTCCAGCCGCTCGATGACGGTCTCGCCGCCCAGGTCGGACAGCAGCATGAAGCCGTGGGCCTCGTCGAAGGCCAGGATGTGCGGCACGTTCAGCCCGGCGGCGGCCATCAGGCCCTGCACCTGCACGAAGGGGCGGCAGTTCTCCTTGTCGGGCGGCGCGTCCATGACGATGCGGCGCGCGCCGTCGGCGGCGTCGATGCGCAGGTAGCGCCGAAAGCTCGCGTCCGCCGAGGCCGGGCGCAGCGTGGCGTGCAGCAGGCCGTGGGTCTGCGCCAGGGGCGCGAGCCAGGCCTCGAAGGCCGCCTGGCGGGCCGCGTCGGGCCAGGCGACGGGGTGGGGGGATGCGGAAGAAGGGGGCGGAAGGCTCATGGATAATCCCATTCTACAAATCCGTCCCCGCCTTTCTTCCGGCCCCACCGCCCTTGTCCGTGCACCGCTTTCGCCAGCCCGCTACCCTGCTCAAGCCCCTTCCCCTGGCCCGCGCCGTGGCGCTGGCCTGGTGCGGCCTGCCGCTGGCCGCGCTGTCGCAGGCCAGCGCCTGGGACGAGCCGCCCCCGCTGCGCGCCTCGCCCCAGCTGCAAGAGAAGATCCCCGAGGCCGTGCGGCCCCAGCTGCCGGTGTTCGTGCGCGGCGACCGCATCGAGGGCCAGACCGACATCAGCGCCACCGTGGAAGGCAACGCCGAGCTGCGCCGGGGCGACACCGTGATCCGCGCCGACCGCCTGGACTACGACGTGCCCGAGGACCTGGCCAAGGCCCGCGGCAACGTGCGCATCAACCGTGCGGGCAACGTCTATGAAGGCACGGCGCTGGAGCTGCGCGTGGACGCGTTCGAGGGCTTCTTCAGCGACGCGCGCTACCGCTTCCTGGCGACGCAGGCGCATGGCGAGGCCACGCGCGTGGACTTCATCGACCGGGACCGCGCCGTGGTACGCCACGCCACCTACACCACCTGCGAGCGCGGCAACGAGGAAAGCTGGCGCCCCGACTGGGTGCTGCGCGCCGACGCCATCCACCTGGACAACGAGGAGGAGGTGGGCACAGCCGACGGCGCGGTGCTGGAGTTCAAGGGCATGCCCGTCCTGCCCATACCGCACATCAGCTTTCCGCTGTCGGACAAGCGCAAGTCCGGCCTGCTGCCGCCCACCATCAGCATCGACAGCAGCGACGGGCTGTCGTACTCGCAGCCCTACTACTGGAACATCGCGCCCAACCGCGACGCCACGCTGCACGCCGACCTCATGACCAAGCGCGGCGCCAACCTGGGCGGCGAGTTCCGCTACCTGGAGCCCAGCTACCACGGCCAGATCAGCGCCGACGTGATGCCCAGCGACCGGCTGCGCGACCGACTGCGCTGGGGCTTCACGGGCCAGCACAGCGGCACCATCGACTCCGCCATTGGCGCGCTGGGCCTGAACATCAACGTCAACCGCGTGAGCGACGACAACTACTGGCGCGACTTCGGCCGCGCCGCCGAGCCGCTGCGCCAGCGCCTGCTGCCAGGCGACGCCACCCTGTCCTGGGCCCAGGGCGACATGGCGGCGCAGGTGCGTACCCTCAAGTGGCAGACGCTGCAGGACGTGACGGCGCCCATCGTGCCGCCCTACGACCGCATGCCGCAGCTGCAGTGGCGCTACACGCCCTCGAACCTGGGCGGCGGGCTGGACGCGAGCGTGGAGCTGGACTCCACGCGCTTTCAGGCCGCGCGCGAACTCACGGGCCAGCCCAACGCCCAGCGCAGCTACGCCCTGGCGCAGATCAGCCGCCCGTTCCTCGCGCCCGGCGGCTTCATCACGCCGCGCCTGCAGCTGCATGCCACGCAGTACCAGTTCGACACGCCGCTGGCCAACGGCGCCCGCACCGCCAGCCGCGCCCTGCCCACGTTCAGCCTGGACAGCGGGCTGGTGTTCGAGCGCGACGCCTCGTACTTCGGCCGCGCCTTCGTGCAGACGCTGGAGCCGCGCGCCTTCTACACCTACACACCCTACCGCGACCAGAGCTACCTGCCCGTGTATGACACGGCGGCCAACGACTTCAACTTCGCCACCGTCTTCACCGAGAACGCCTACGGCGGCAACGACCGCATCGCCGACAACAACCTGCTCACCCTGGGCCTGATCACCCGCCTGCTGGACCCGAACACCGGCGCCGAGGCCGCGCGCTTCGGCATCGCCCAGCGCGTGCGCTTCTCCGACCAGAACGTCACCCTGCCCGGCGAGACGGCGGTGAGCGAGCGCCTGTCGGACGTGCTGCTGGGCGCGGGCATCACATGGTCGCCCCGGTGGGCCTTCGACTCCACGGTGCAGTACAACCCCAAGACGGGCCGCTCCATCCGCTCCACCGTCAGCGCGCACTACAGCCCCGGCAGCTACCGCACCGTGAGCGCCGCCTACCGCTTCCAGAAGGACAACAGCGAGCAGATCGACATCGGCTGGCAGTGGCCGCTGGGCGACTTGTGGGGCGACAAGGGCAAGGACCTGGGCCCGGGCCGCGGCCAGGGCGGAGGCCGCTGGTACGCCGTGGGCCGTCTCAACTACAGCCTGCAGGAGCGCAAGCTCGTGGACACCGTGGTGGGCCTGGAGTACGACAGCTGCTGCTGGATAGGCCGCGTGGTGCTGGAGCGCCTGCAAAGCGGCGTCACCACGGCCAACACCCGCCTGCTGTTCCAGATCGAGTTCGTGGGCTTCTCGCGCCTGAGCCTGGGCTCCAGCCCGCTGGACACCCTCAAGCAGTACGTGCCGCGCTACCAGAACCTGCGTGAACAAGCGTCCACGCCCAGCCGATTCAGTAACTATGACTAGCATGAACCACCGCGCAAACCACCGCGTCATGGCCCTGGCCGCCCTGGCCATCTTTCTGGTGCAAGGCGCCGCCGCGCAGGGCCTGCGCCCCTCGGGCGCTTCGTCGCCGGGCATGGGCCTGCCGCGCTCCGCAGCCACGCTGCCCACGCCGCAGGAAAGCGCCGCCCAGCGCCAGGCCGACAACATCGTGGCCCTGGTCAATTCCGAGCCCGTCACCAACAACGAGGTGCGCGCGCGCCTGGCCCGGGCCGAGGCCCAGCTCGCCCAGCAGGGCGGCGCCATGCCTCCCCGCGACCTGCTGGCGCGCGAGGTGCTGGAGCGCCTGATCGTCGAGCGCGTGCAGCTGCAGCAGGCGCGCGAAGTCGGCGTCAAGGTGGACGACTTCACCGTCACGCAGGCCGAGCAGGGTGTGGCCCGCCAGAACAACATGAGCACGGACGAGCTGTACCGGCGCCTCGCGCGCGACGGCGTGGGCCGCGAGCGCTTCCGCGAGGAGCTGCGCGACCAGCTCGTGTTGCAGCGCCTGCGCGAGCGCGAGGTCGAGTCGCGCGTGAAGGTCACCGACCTGGACATCGACCAGTACCTGCGCGAGCAGCAGCAGAGCCAGAGCGCCGCGTCCATGGAAATCAACCTCGGCCACGTCCTGGTGATCGTGCCCGAGAACGCGCCCCCGGCCCTGGTGGCCGAGCGCCAGGCGCGCGTGCAGCAGGCGGCCGACAAGATCCGCGCGGGCGAGGACTTCGCCGCCGTGGCGCGCGAATACTCCGACGCCGCCGAGGCCCGCAACGCGGGCGGCCTGCTGGGCCTGCGCCCGGTTGACCGCTACCCCGAGCTGTTCGTCAGCTCCACGCAGGGCGTTCCGGTGGGCGGCGTCGTGGGGCCGGTGCGCTCGCCTGCGGGCTTTCACATCCTCAAGGTGGTGGAGCGCACGAACGCGGGCCTGCCCACCACCGTGGTGCAAAGCCATGCGCGCCACATCCTGCTGCGCACCGGCCCGCAGCTGACCGAATCCGCCGCCGCCGAGCGCCTGGCCGACTACCGCCGCCGCGTGCTGGCGGGCCAGGCCGACTTCGCCACGCTGGCGCGCGAGCATTCGCAGGACGGCAGCGCCAAGGAAGGCGGCGACCTGGGCTGGGCCAACCCTGGGCGCTACGTACCCGAGTTCGAGGAAGCCATGAACGCCCTGAAGCCCGGCGGCATCAGCGAGCCGGTGGCCTCGCGCTTTGGCGTCCACCTGATCCAGCTGCTGGAGCGCCGCGAGGCCAAGCTGACCCAGCGCGAGCAGCGCGACATGGCGCGCAGCACCGTGCGCGAGAAGAAGCTCGACGAGGCCTATGCGACCTGGGTGCAGGAATTGAGGGGCCGGGCCTACGTCGAGTACCGCGACGCACCCCAATGACATTTCTTCGGCCATGAAGCACATCCCCCGCAAGCGCTTCGGCCAGCACTTCCTCTCCGACGCCGGCATCATCGACGCCATCGTGCGGGCCATCGCCCCGCAGCCGGGCCAGCCCATGGTGGAGATCGGCCCCGGCCTCGCGGCACTGACCCAGCCCCTGGTCGAGCGCCTGGGCCGCCTCACCGTCATCGAGCTGGACCGCGACCTGGCCGCCCGCCTGCGCGCGCACGGCCAATTGAGCGTGATCGAATCCGATGTGCTGAAAGTGGACTTTACCCAAGTGGCGCAAGCGCTGGGCGCTCCTAAAATCAGAGTGGTGGGCAACCTGCCCTACAACATCTCCACGCCCATCCTGTTCCACCTGCTGGCGCACGTGCAGGCCGTGCAAGACCAGCACTTCATGCTGCAAAAGGAAGTGATCGACCGCATGGTGGCCGTGCCTGCCACGGGCGACTACGGGCGGCTTTCGGTCATGCTGCAGTGGCGCTATGCCATGGAAAACGTGCTGTTCGTGCCGCCCGAGAGCTTCGAGCCGCCCCCGCGCGTGGACAGCGCCGTGGTGCGCATGGTGCCCCGCGCGGAACCCGCGCCCCTGTCGGCGCCCGTGCTGGAAGAACTGGTGCAGGTGGCCTTCAGCCAGCGCCGCAAGCTGCTGCGCCACACCCTGGGCCGCTGGCTGGAAGGGCGCGGCTTCGCGGGCCGCTTCGACACCCAGCGCCGCGCCGAGGAAGTACCCGTGGCCGAATACGTGGCCCTGGCGCAAGAATGCTCTTGATTTTATAGCTGCCAGCGCTTGCTGGATAAGCGCTGGAGCCCTATTTGACCTGAAAATCAGGCGGCAGAAAGCCAGTAGCTGGAGTTGAAGGGGCTGCTCATGCGCAGCGCCATTGGCGACACGTCCACGAGCTTGTCGGTGGGCATCTTCTCCGCTTCGGGGTCGGCGCTGCTGATCTCGATGCCCTGGACGGTGCTGCCGCCGGTGTTAGCCTCGTTCGCCCGTTCTGCTTGGCTGGTGGATGCAGAACGGGCTACAGAAAAGAATAGAAGCACCGGAATGGAATCTTGCGGTCGCCCCAGTAGTCGGCGGCGTCGCGGAAGATGTCCAGGAGCTGCTCGCGCGCCTCCTTGTCGAACTTGCCCGTGGCCGGGATCTGCTCCAGCACCACGATGAAGCCCGGCTGCGGGCCCGACTTGTGCAGCGGGTCGGTCATGCAGTCGTACAGCGCGTCGAAGTTCTTGCCGAAGTGCGACGGAAAGGTGAACTGCGCGGCGATCAGGTCCAGCACGTCCTGCTTGGACTGCGCGTGGGCCAGGTTGGCGTACAGGAAGTGGTGGCCCATGGCGGTGGCGGCGTCCTGCAGGTCCTGCACGCGGAAGGCGCGGATGGACTGCACGATGTTGGTGCGCACGCCTCGCAGGGGCGTTTCCAGGTCTTTACTACGAAGTGGCGTCTGCATCTCCGCTGCTCTTTCTTTATAAAGTCCAAAAACTTCTGGCATTGCGCAGGCCCGTGCGTCGGCATGGCCTGCGGGTGGGGTGTTCGACAAGAGGGACATCGTCACGGTTCGATGATTTCGCGAAAACTGGCGTAGTGGTCGCTGGTGTAGTAGCAGGCGTCCGGAGTCCGGGGCTTGCCGCCGCACACGATGCGCCGGGCTCCCCGGTCGCGCGATCCTGGTGTTCTGACGGTGTACTCGCGCCAGTAGCCCCGCTTGTGGACGGGCAGCAGGCGCTCGCGGTTGCCGAAGACCGATCCGTCCTTGTCGTACGGAAAGGGACCGACCTCACGAATCAGCGCGTAGGTTGCGCGCCCTTGGGGCGGCAACTCGGCCAGTGCGATGGGGGTGGTGGTGCCGCCGCTGGGTGGGGGCTTGCGGGCATGCCCCGCAACCGGGGACAACGCGAATGCAACACCCAAAACACACAAAAACCCTGCCTTGCGCGCCCGGGCGGCTACAGCCTTCAGCATCAACGAACCTTTCAGAAACTACGGGTTAACCCGAAATTTCGACCCGCTAGTGTGACCGAATGGCGCCCAAAAAGCAAGCGCCTGCACAAAGATTGGGCAGGCGCTCAGGGGGTTGGCAGGCGTATTAAGTTAGCACTTGCTCTTTGTGAGCGGCTTATCGTGAAACGTTGGCATCCGCCACGGTCAGCGCCGTCATGTTGACGATGCGGCGCACGGTGGCGCTGGGCGTGAGGATATGCACCGGCTTGGCGGCGCCCAGCAGCACGGGGCCGATGGCGATGCCCCCGCCTGCGGCGGTCTTGAGCAGGTTGTAGGCGATGTTGGCGGCGTCGATGTTCGGAAACACCAGCAGGTTGGCGTCGCCCGTCAGATCGCTGCCGGGCATGACGGCGGCGCGGGCCTTGCCGTCCAGCGCCAGGTCGCCGTGCATCTCGCCGTCCACTTCCAGCCAGGGCGCCTGCTGGCGCAGCAGCGCGAGCGTGCGGCGCATCTTCACGGCGCTGGGCTGGTCGCTGGTGCCGAAGCTGGAGTGCGACAGCAGCGCGGCCTTGGGGGTGATGCCGAAGCGCATCATCTCCTCGGCGGCCAGCACGGTGATCTCGCACAGCTCCTCGGGCGTGGGGTCGTAGTTGACGTGGGTGTCCACCAGGAACACCTGGCGCCCCGGCAGCATCAGGCCGTTCATGCAGGCATAGACGGGCACGTCCTGCGCCGTGCTGTCGGCGCCGCCCGCGTGCTTGCCGATCACCTGGTCGATGTAGTGCAGATGGTTGGCGGTGGTGCCCCAGGTGCCGCAGATCAGGCCGTCCACCTCGCCCTTGTGCAGCATCATGGCGCCGATGAGCGTGAGGCGGCGGCGCATCTCGATCTTGGCGACCTGCTGGGTGATGCCCTTGCGCTCGGTCATGCGGTGGTAGGTCTGCCAGAAATCGCGGTAGCGGTGGTCGAAGTCGGTGTTGACCACGTCGTAGTCCACGCCTTCCCGCAGGCGCAGGCCGAACTTCTCGATGCGCTGCGCGATGATGGCCGGGCGGCCGATCAGCGTGGGGCGGGCCACGTTCTCGTCCACCACGATCTGCGCGGCGCGCAGCACGCGCTCCTCCTCGCCCTCGGAGTACGCGATGCGCTTTCTGGCGGCGTTGCGCGCGGCGTCGAAGATGGGCTTCATCGTCGTGCCGGAGGCATAGACGAAAGTCTGCAGCCGGTCGCGGTAGGCGTCCATGTCCGCGATGGGGCGCCGGGCCACGCCGCTGTCCATGGCGGCCTGGGCCACGGCGGGCGCGATCTTCATCATCAGGCGCGGGTCGAACGGCTTGGGGATCAGGTACTCGGGGCCGAACGAGAGCTTCTCGCCCACGTACGCCGCCGCCACCACCTCGCTCTGCTCGGCCTGGGCCAGCTCGGCGATGGCGTGGACGGCTGCGATCTCCATCTCGTCGGTGATGGTGGTCGCGCCGCAGTCCAGCGCGCCCCGGAAGATGTACGGGAAACAGAGAACGTTGTTGACCTGGTTGGGGTAGTCCGACCGGCCCGTGGCCATGATGATGTCGCCGCGCACGCTGTGCGCCAGCTCGGGCGTGATCTCGGGGTTGGGGTTGGCCAGCGCGAAGATGACGGGGCGCTCGGCCATGGTGGCCACCATCTCGGCCTTCAGCACGTTGCCCGCCGACAGGCCCAGGAACACGTCCGCGCCCACCATCACCTCGGCCAGCTTGCGCGCGTCGGTCTTCTGCATGAACTGGCGCTTGTCGTCGTCCATCAGCTCCGTGCGGCCTTCATAGACCACGCCGGCCAGGTCGGTCACGAACACGTTCTTGCGCTGCACGCCCACCTTGAGCAGCAGGTTCAGGCAGGCCAGCGCCGCCGCGCCCGCGCCGCTGGTGACCAGTTTCACGTCCTCGATCTTCTTGCCCGCCACCTTCAGCGCGTTCACCATCGCCGCCGCCACGGTGATGGCCGTGCCGTGCTGGTCGTCGTGGAAGACGGGGATCTTCATGCGCCGGCGCAGCTCGCGCTCCACGTAGAAGCAGTCGGGCGCCTTGATGTCTTCGAGGTTGATGGCGCCGAAGGTCGGCTCCAGCGCGGCGATCACCTCCACCAGCCGGGCCGGGTCTTTTTCGTCGATCTCGATGTCGAACACGTCCACCCCGGCGAACTTCTTGAACAGCACGCCCTTGCCTTCCATCACCGGCTTGGACGCCAGCGCGCCGATGTCGCCCAGCCCCAGCACGGCGGTGCCGTTGCTGATGACGGCCACCAGGTTGCCGCGCGCGGTGTAGCGGAAGGCGGCCGCCGGGTCTTTCACGATCTCCTCGCAGGGCGCGGCCACGCCGGGCGAGTAGGCCAGCGCCAGGTCGTGCTGGTTGACCATCTGCTTGGTGGCGGCGATGGCGATCTTGCCGGGCTTGGGGAACTCGTGGTAGTCGAGCGCTGCCTGGCGCAACTGGGCCCGGCGTTCGTTGAGGTCGGTGCTGGTGTTCTCGCTGGACATGGTGGACGATCCTCGTCTCCGATAGTGGATGCGATTGTAGGGCGCACGGTTGCGCGAATCGGGTGGGTCGGGCAGCTGTGATCGGGATGCGCGCAATGGGGCGTACATTCCTTCATTTCGCCCCACCAGAAACCAGGAGACACCATGCCCTTCACCCTTCCCGACCAGATCGCCACCCGCCCCATCGCCGTGCTGGGCGCGGGCACGCTGGGCCGCCGCATCGCGCTGATGCTGGCCACGCGCGGCGCCGAGGTGCGCCTGTACGCCCGCAGCGCCGCCACGCGCGACGCGGGCGTGGCCTATGCGCGCGAGCAGCTGCCCGGCGTGCTGGCCAAGGTGCCGGGCAGCACGGCAGGCACCATCGTGCCCGTGGACAACCTGGCCGATGCGCTCCAGGGCGCGTGGCTGGTGGTGGAGTCGGTGCCCGAGGAGCTGGCGCTGAAGAAGGACATCTTCCGCCAGATCGACGCGCTGGCCGCGCCGGACGCGATCCTGGCGAGCAACTCGTCGTCCTACCCGTCGAGCGAATTCGCGGGCAGCGTGCAGAACCCCGCGCGGCTGCTGAACACGCACTTCCTGATGCCGCCGGACATCAACCCCGTGGAGCTGATGGGCTGCGGCCAGACCGACCCGGCCATCATCGCGCTGCTGAAGGAGCTGCTGCCCGGCTACGGCCTCACGCCCTACGTGGTGCGCCGCGAGAGCATGGGCTTCATCTTCAACCGCATCTGGGCCGCCATCAAGCGCGAGACGCTGGCCGTGGTGGCCGAGGGCGTGGCCACCACGCAGGAGGTGGACGCGATCTACGCGCAGGCGACCGGCTTGCCGTACGGCCCCTGTCGGCTGATGGACGCGGTGGGGCTGGACGTGGTGCTCGCCATCGAGGAGCACTACGCGCAGAAATACGCCGGGCGCGTGGGGCTGCCCGAAGAACCGCGCGCCCTGCTGCGCCAACTGGTGGCCGAAGGCCGCCTGGGCGCCAAGAGCGGCCGGGGCCTGTACGACGACTACCCGCCTGCCGCGCAGTGATCCTCAGCGGCTGCTCGGAAAGCTGAACACCGCCCCTTCGCGCACGCCCGCCGAGGGCCAGCGCTGCGTGATGGTCTTGCGCTTGGTGTAGAAGCGCACGGCATCCGGTCCGTAGGCGTGCAGATCGCCGAACAGCGAGCGCTTCCAGCCGCCGAAGGAGTGGTAGGCCACCGGCACGGGCAGCGGCACGTTCACGCCCACCATGCCGACCTGGATGTGGTCGGTGAACCAGCGCGCGGCCTCGCCGTCGCGGGTGAAGATGCAGGTGCCGTTGCCGTATTCGTGGTCGTCGATGAGTTGCATCGCCTCCTGCAGCGTCTTCACGCGCACCACGCCGAGCACGGGGCCGAAGATTTCTTCCTGGTAGATCTTCATGCCGGGCTTCACGCCATCGAACAGGCAGGCGCCGAGGAAGTAGCCGTCCTCATGGCCCGGCACCTTCACGCCACGGCCATCGACGACCAGCCTGGCGCCCTCGGCCACGCCGCTGTCCACGTAGGCCTTCACCTTATCGAAGTGCTGCTTCGTCACCAGCGGGCCCATGTCGTTGCCGTTGTCGGTGCCGGGGCCGACCTTCATCCTGGCGATCTCCGCTGTCAGGCCCTCGATCACCTTGTCCGCCGTTGCGTCGCCCACGGCCACCACCAGCGGGATCGCCATGCAGCGCTCGCCGCACGAGCCATAGGCTGCGCCCATGAGCGCGCTCACGGCGTTGCCGATGTCGGCGTCGGGCATGACGATGGCGTGGTTCTTCGCGCCGCCCAGGGCCTGCACGCGCTTGCCGTGCTTGCAGCCTTCCGAATAGATGTATTCGGCAATGGGCGTGGAGCCGACGAAGCTCACGGCCTTCACGCGCGGGTCTTGCAGCAGCGTATCCACCGCCAGCTTGTCGCCGTTGACCACGTTCAGCACGCCGGGCGGCAGGCCCGCTTCCAGCGCCAGTTGGGCAATGAACAGGGCCGACGACGGGTCGCGCTCGGAGGGCTTGAGCACGAAGGTGTTGCCGCAGGCCACGGCCATGGGCCACATCCACAGCGGCACCATCGCGGGGAAGTTGAACGGCGTGATGCCCGCCGTCACGCCCAGCGCCTGGAACTCGCTCCATGAATCGATGCCGGGGCCGACGTTGCGGCTGTGCTCACCCTTGAGCAGCTCGGGCGCATAGCTCGCGTACTCCACGTTCTCGATGCCGCGCTGCAGCTCGCCATGCGCGTCGGCCAGCACCTTGCCGTGCTCGGCGGTGATGAGGGCGGCGATCTTGTCGGCGTTTTCTTCGAGCAGCACCTTCAGCTTGGCTAAAACCCGCGCGCGCTTGAGCGGCGGCGTGTTGCGCCAGGCGGGGAAGGCTTTCTCTGCGGACGCGATGGCGGCCTCGACGGTGGCCTGGCTCGCCAGCGCCACGTTCAGCGTCGATTGCCCCGTGGCGGGGTTGAACACGGGCTGCGTGCGCTCGGTGTCGGCGACGATTTGGCCGTCGATCAGGTGGCCCACGGTCTGGGTTACGGGTTTGTCGTGTTGCATAGAAATAATGGTCAAAAGTGCATCTAGCGCTTATGCAGCAAGCACATGCAGCTATGAAAAAATGAGTATCAGGCCGTCTCGGTCAGCGCGTCGCCCAGGGCGCTCACCAGGCGCTCGATCTCGGCCTCGGTGCTGATGAAGGGCGGCGCGAGCTGGATCGTGTCGCCGCCGTAGCGCACGTAAAAGCCTTTGTCCCAGCACTTCATGGCGATCTCGTAAGGCCGCTTGGCAGGCTCGCCCGGCAGCGCGGCAATGGTGATGCCCGCCGCCAGGCCGTAGTTGCGGATGTCCGCCACGTGCTTGGCGCCCTTCAGGCTGTGTACGGCGTTCTCGAAGAACGGCGCCAGCGCCTTCACCCGCGCGGGCATGTCCTCTTTTTGCAGGATCTCCAGCACCGCGTTGCCCGCCGCGCAGGCCACGGGGTGGGCCGAGTAGGTGTAGCCGTGCGCGAACTCCAGCATGTACTCCGGCCCGCCCGCCGCCATGAAGGTGTCGTAGATCTCCTTGGCCACGATGCAGCCGCCCAGGGGCTGCGCGCCGTTGGTCACCTGCTTGGCGAAGTTCATGATGTCCGGCGTCACGCCGAAGGCGTCCGCGCCCGTCCACGCGCCGCAGCGGCCAAAGCCCGTGATCACCTCGTCGAAGATCAGCAGGATGTTGTTCTGCGTGCAGATCTCGCGGATGCGTTCCAGATAGCCCTTGGGCGGAATCACCACGCCCGCCGAGCCGCTGAACGGCTCCACGATCACGGCGGCGATGTTGCTCGCGTCGTGCAGCGCGATCACGTCCAGCAGCCGGTCGGCCAGCGCGCGGCCATCGGTGTCCGGCATGCCCTTGAAGAACGAGCCCACGGGCGGCTGCGTGTGCGGGATGTGGTCGGCCTCGATGCCCTGCCCGAACAGCTTGCGGTTGCCGACGATGCCGCCCACCGAGATGCCGCCGTAGTTCACGCCGTGGTAGCCCTTCTCGCGCCCGATCAGCCGCGTCTTGCCCGCCTGGCCCTTGGCGCGCCAGTAGGCGCGCGCCATCTTGAGCGATGTATCGGCCGCCTCGGAGCCCGAGCCGGTGAAGAACACGTGGTCCAGCCCCGCAGGCGTCAAGCTCTTGAGGCGATTGGCCAGCTCGAACGAGGCCGGGTGGCCGAACTGGAACGCGGGCGCGTAGTCCAGCGTGGCAGCCGCGCGGCCAATGGCCTGCGCCACCTCGCTGCGGCCATGGCCCAGGCCCGAGCACCACAGGCCCGACAGGCCGTCAAAAATCTTGCGGCCATCCGCATCGGTGTAGTAGGCGCCCTGCCCGCCCACGATCATGCGCGGCCTGGCCTTGAAGTCGCGGTTGCCCGTGAAGGGCATCCAGTGCGCGTCGAGCCAGGCGGCGTCCATGCGCGGGGCGGTGGCGGATTCGTCGATGACGGCAAAAGACATGGCGGTTTCCTCGGATTGGTGCTGATGAATAGGAGTCAAATCGGCCTTTGGCCATTGTCAGGCAAGCACAGGCAGCTATCAATTTTGACGAGACTGCGCATACTGCGCCGCCGCGCCCAGCGGGTGCTCGGCGTAGAACATGCCGCCGTGGTAGAGCAGCGGCGAGGCGCCCGCGCGGTGGCTGCAGCACTCCACCTCGCCCACGAAGATGGTGTGGTCGCCCTCCACGTACTGGCTGCGATTGAAGCACTCGAACACGGCCGCCGCGCCCGCCAGTACGGGCGCGCCCGCGATGCCGGGGCGGTGCTCCACGCCGGTCCAGCGGTCCATGCCAGGGGTGGCGAAGCGCTCGGCCAGCGCCAGCTGGTCGGCGGACAGCACGTTGATGGCGTAGTGCGAGCCCTTGGAAAACGCCGCCAGCGACGACGCCTTGTGCGCCAGGCTCCACAGCACCAGCGGCGGCGCCAGGGACACCGAATTGAACGAGCTGGCCGTCATGCCCACCAGCTCGCCCTGTGCGCCGCGCGCGGTGACGATGGTCACGCCCGTGGCGAACATGCCCAGCGCGTCGCGGAACTCGCGGGACGAAAAGCCGGGCGGGCGGGCGGCGGTGGGGCGGGGCGCGGAGCTGGTCACGAAGGCACGGGGCCGAAAGGCTGGGTGGACGGGATGGCCAATTATGGTCCGGCCCCCGCCGCCATGCCCAGAAAGCCGAAGTCCATCGCGGGCCGCTCGCCGCTGATGAGTTCGGCCAGCGCCTTGCCCGAGCCCGCGCCGTGCGTCCAGCCCAGCGTGCCGTGGCCCGCGTTGACCCACAGCCTGCCCACGCGGGTGCGGCCTATGAAGGGGATGTTGGTGGGGGTGGCCGGGCGCAGCCCCGTCCAGTACTGGGGGTTGCCGCCTTCCTCGGGCGTGCGGGTGTCGCACACGCCGGGCAATATCTCCTCGACGCGGCGCGACAGCATGTGGCAGCGGGCGCGGGCCAGGGGGCTGTCGAGCGTCAGGTCCCAGCCGTTCAGCTCGATGGTGCCTGCCACGCGCAGGTAGTTGCCCAGGCGGGTCATGGCGATCTTCTTGCCGTCGTCGATGGTGGAGACCATGGGCGCGCCCTCGGGCCTGCGCAGCGGGAAGGTGGCGCTGTAGCCCTTGCCGGGGTAGATGGGCAGGCTCACGCCCACGCTGCGCAGCAGCGGCGCGCTGTAGCTGCCGCAGGCGACCACGATGGCGTCGCCTTTCAATATAGGGTCTTTTTGGCCTCCAACGCTTGTCTGGCAAGCACGGACAGCTACTGAATCTATAGCACCGCCCGTTTTGTTCAGCCGCACCACGTCGTGCCCGTACAGGAGCTGCGCGCCGCGCTCGGCGCAGTGGCGGGCGAGCTGCTGGGTGAACATGCGCGCGTCGCCGCTCTCGTCGGTGCTGGTGTAGGTGCCGCCGGTGATCTGGTCGCGGTAGGCGCTGAAGGCGGGCTCGATGCGCAGCAGCTCGTCGCGGCTGACCAGGCGGCGCTGCACGCCGTGCTGGCGCATGATTTCTACCGCGTGGCCCGCGTCGTCGAACGACTTCTGGTCGGTGTAGAAGTGGGCGATGCCGCGCGTGAGGCGGTGGTATTCGATGCCGGTGGCGGCCACCACGTCCTTGAGCGCCGCGTGGCTGTACGCGCCCAGCGCCACGATCTGCGCCACGTTGCGGGCAAAGGCGGCGTCGTTGCACTGCGCCAGGAACTGCAGGCCCCAGCGCCATTGCTGCCATCCCTCACCAATGGGGAGCTGCGGGCGAAACAGCAGCGGGGCCTCTTTGTCGAACATCCATTTCAGCGCCTTCCACGGCGCCTGGCGGTTGGCCCAGGGCTCGCAGTAGCTCACCGAGATCTGGCCCGCGTTGGCAAAGCTGGTCTCCAGCGCCGCGTCGCCCTGGCGGTCCACCACGGTGACCTCGTGGCCGCGCTCCAGCAGGTGCCATGCGGTGCTGATGCCGATGATGCCCGCGCCCAGAATGATGATTTTCATGGGGCCGCAGTGTCCGCCACATTGCGCCCGACTAAAAGCAAAATTAAACTCCATCCAAAATCATCAGCACGCCTAATGACATGAGCACCTACGACCCCGCTGCCCTGGAGTGCCTGGCCGCCATCGTCGAGGAGGGCGGCTTCGAGCGCGCCGCGCAGCGCCTGAACGTCACGCAGTCGGCCGTATCGCAGCGCCTGCGCGCGCTGGAGGCGCAGGTCGGCTCGGTGCTCATCGTGCGCAGCAGGCCGCTCAAGCCCACGTCGGCGGGGCAGTTGCTGCTCAAGCACACCAAGCAGCTGCGCCTGCTGCGTGCCGACCTGGAGCGCGATTTGCAGGAGCTGGCCCCCAGCGCCCCCGGCGGCGCGCGCGAGGACGAGCGCATCTCCATCGCCATCAACGCCGACAGCATCGCCACCTGGGCCTTGCCCGCGCTGCACGACCTGGTGCGCCAGCGCGTGCCGCTGGAGATCATTGCCGACGACCAGGACTTCACGCAGGAATGGCTGCGCTCGGGCCAGGTGCTGGGCTGCGTCACCACGCTCCGGCAGGCCCTGCGCGGCTGCAAGATGGTGCCGCTGGGCGCCATGCCCTACGTGGCCGTGGCCTCGGCCGCGTTCGCGCGCGAGCACTTGCCGCAGGGGCTGACGCCGCACAACTTTCGCAGCGTGCCGTTCCTGTCGTTCAACCGCAAGGACGACATGGCGGCAGAGTTCGTCGCCCGCGCCTTCGGGCTGAAGCGCGCGGCGCTCAGCCACCTGTTCGTGCCAGGCTCCGAAGCCCAGATGCGCGCCGTGGCCGCGGGCTGGGCCGTGGGCGTGGTGCCCGAGCTGCTGGCCCGCACGGCCATCGCCGACGGCAGCATGGTGGACCTGGCGCCGGGCCGGTCGCTGCCGGTGCAGCTGTACTGGCACTGCTGGAACCTGGAGTCCGAGCTGCTGGACGCGCTGACCGCCGCGCTCACGGCCGCCGCCGCGCAGGCGCTGGTTGCATAGAATGAAAGCCATGCCAACGCAGCAGCAGCCCCCGAAAGTCTCGTTCAAGGAACAGATGCACCAGGCGCGCGAGGACGCCATCCTGCGCTCCACCTGCCAGCTGCTGGGCGCCAAGCCGTTCGACGCCATGACCATGGACGACGTGGCCGCCGCCGTGGGCATCGCCAAGGCCAGCCTGTACAAGCACTTTTGCAGCAAGGAAGAACTGTGCAGCGCCGCCATGGTGAAGCTGCTGGACAACGTGTACGCCTACCTGGCCGGGCTGCCCGCCGAGACCCCGCCGCAGGACAAGCTGCACGCGCTGGTGCGCTGGTCGCTGGAGCACCTGATGACCAACGAGATGCCGCTGCTGCCGGGCCGCAACTCCACGCTGCGCGCGGTGCTGATGGCGAACCAGGGCTACCTCGACCGCCTGGAAGCCGTGAGCTGCCAGGTCCACGCATGGATCGTCGAGGCCCAGGCGCAGGGCAGCATCCAGCCCGCGCTGCCGCCCAAGGTGGTGCTCTACACCCTGTACGCGCGGGCCTGCGACCCGGTGGTGAGCTTCTTGAAGGAAAGCGGCGAGTACACCGACGCAGAGATCGTGGACCTGGTGGTGCGCATCTGTTTCGATGGGCTTGCTGCACGGTAAGGCTCCGCCCACAAGGCAAAAAAGCCCGGCGTGCCGGGCTTTTGCGTTTTCAGGCGTGCAGGGTCAGCGCACGATGAGCACCGGCACCTTGCTGTGGGCCAGCACCTGGGTCGTCACCGAGCCCATGACCAGCGTCGCCAGCGCGCCGTGGCCGTGCGAGCCCATGACCAGCAGGTCGTAATTGCCCGCCTCGGCCACCCTGCCGATGGTCTCGCCAATGGGGCCGACCTTGACGATGCGCTGGGCGTCCACGCCGTGGCGTCCCAGGAACTTGCACACGGGCGCCAGCACCTTGTCGGCCTCTTCGGCGTGGTAGCTGTCCACGGCGGTTTTTCCCAGGGCCGCGCGTGCGCGGGCGGGCAGCGGGGCCTGCACGGTCAGCACGGTGTACTGGCTGGAGGGGCCCAGCAGCGCCTCGTGGGTCGCCAGGTAGGCCAGCATTTTCTTGGTGTAGGCGCTGCCATCGACAGCGAGCAGGACGTTCATGGTGTCGCTCCGTAAAAGGATGAATGCGGTCAGGCTAGCGTGCGCGGACTGTTGTTGTCTTGACCTGGGTCATTCTTCTGGCACCTGCGCGGGCGGGCGCCCATCATACGGCGGCGCGTTCATGCCTCGGGAAACGCCTGCCGCGCCGACCGCGCCAGCGCCCGCAGCAGCCAGTCCATCGCGGCCTGCTGCGGCCCGCGCCTGCGCCACAGCGCGTCCACGTGGACGGCGGGTACGTCCAGCGGCAGGGCGCGCTGCACCAGCGCGCCCGCGATGCCCGTCACCGGCACGAAATGCCGGGGCAGCACGGTCAGCAGGTCCGAGCCCGACACCACGCGCCCCGCCGTGAAGAACTGGTTGACCGTGATGACCACCTTGCGCTCGCGGCCCAGCGCGGCCAGCGCCTCGTCGATGAAGCCGAAGGGGCGGCCCGAAAAGCTCACCAGCATGTGCCGCGCCGCGCAGTAGGCGTCCAGCGTCAGCGGCGCGGTGGCCAGCGGGTGGCCCTGGCGCATCACGCACACGTATTCGCCGTCGTACAGGCGGCGGCTTTCAAAGGCCACAGCGCCGCCCGACTGCGCGCGCGCCGTCAGGTCTGCCAGCACGGCGGGGAAGTAGCCCACGGCCATGTCGGCGGCCTCGTCGTCCAGCAGGCGGCGCGGGTCGCGCGTGGTCAGCGGCAGCACGCGCACCGACAGCCCGGGCGCCTCGCGCTCGATGATGGACACCAGCGGCGGCACCAGCGTGGCCGCCGTGGCGTCGGCCATCGCCAGCACGAAGGTGGACTCGGCCGTGGCGGGCTCGAAGCGCCCCGGCGCCAGCGACTGCTGCAACTGCGCCAGCGCCTCTCGCACCGGCGGCCACAGCGCCAGCGCGCGCGGCGTGGGCTCCACGCCCTGACCGCTGCGCACCACCAGCTCGTCGCCCACGGCATCGCGCAGGCGCCGCATGGCGTTGCTCACGGCGGGCTGCGTCAGCGACAGCTTGCGCGCCGCCCGCGTCAGGCTGCGTTCGGCCATCACCTCGTCGAACACGCGCAGCAGGTTCAGGTCCAGGGAGCGGAAGTTGATCATCATCACCACCGTGAATATCGGTGATTCAAAATATAAACTTGAATAAATACAGGGTAAACCCTAATATTCAGTCACTACCCAAAGGGGAGAAAGAAATGACCAGCTTCGTCCACGTTCACTATCCGACCGAACACCCCGGCGTCGTCCGCGCCGAAAACGCCGTGGCCGCGCTCAAGGGCGCCGCGTCCCGCTTCGATGGCGCCCGTGGCGCCGCCACCCTGCTGCTGGCCGCCGTGGTCGCGGCGCTGCTGGTGGTCGCCAACCAGGTCATCGACACCTGGAGCGAAGGCCACCTGCTGGCAGGCTGGATGGTGCTGTGGCTGGTGGCCTTCGCCGCCCTGGCCCTGCTGGCCGCCCCGGCGCGCCGCGCGGGTGTGGCGCTGCGCACCGCAGCGCTGTCCTGGGCCGAGAACCGCCGCAACGCCGTCGAGGACGCGCGCATGTGGGAGGTGGCCTTGAAGGACCGCCGCGTGATGGCCGAGCTGATGTGCCGTGACTGAATTGTTGAAGTCAAATTGGCCTCTAGCGCTTACCAGACAAGCGCAGGCTGCTATCAAATTTTAAAAAGGACGTGGTCCGAAAGGGCCACGAAAAACCATGCTGAAACTGTTGTCCGACATTGCCCGCGCCTTCGTCCGCGAGAGCCTGCAAGCCACCGAGCGCCGCATCAACGAGGGCGCCTACCTGATGGACCGCGCCAACGCCTGCGCCGCCCGCGACCCCCGCCGCGCCGCCGATCTGCGCACCGCCGCCATGGGGTATCTGGGCGTGCAGCGCTGAAGCAAACACCCCCCTGAGCCGCTTCGCGGCTGCCCTCGCAGGGGCTGCGCCAGTATCATGGCGAGATGCTCCTGATTTCAGAGCTGCCTGCGCTTATCCAGCAAGCGCTACAGCCCGATTTGGCATAAAAAAGGCTCCGCACTGCGGAGCCTTTTTGCACGGCGCGGTGCCGATCAACCCAGGCGCTTTTCCAGTTGCGCCTTGGTGTCCAGCAGTGCTTGCGGCAGGTGGTAGGCCAGCTTGTCGAAGTGCTCGGCGTGCAGCTTGAACTCTTCCGTCCAGGCGGCCTTGTCGATGCTGGTCACGGCATCGAACTGCTGGGCGCTGAAGCTCAGGCCCGTCCAGTTGATCTCGGCGTATTGCGGGGCGATGCCGAACATGGTGTCCTGGCCCTGGGCCTTGCCCTCGATGCGGTCGATCATCCACTTGAGCACGCGCATGTTGTCGCCATAGCCGGGCCAGACGAACTTGCCGTCTTCGCCCTTGCGGAACCAGTTCACGCAATAGACCGGCGGCAGCTTGGCGCCGGTGGCCTGCAGCTTGGCGCCGATGTCGAGCCAGTGCTGGAAGTAGTCGCTCATGTTGTAGCCGCAGAAGGGCAGCATGGCGAACGGGTCGCGGCGCACCACGCCCTGCGCGCCGAAGGCGGCGGCCGTCGTCTCGCTGCCCATGGTGGCGGCCATATAGACGCCTTCCGTCCAGGTGCGGGCTTCGGTCACCAGCGGCACGGTGGTGGAGCGGCGGCCGCCGAAGATGAAGGCGTCGATGGCCACGCCGTTCGCGTCGTCCCACTGCGGGTCGAGCGCCGGGTTGTTGGTGGCGGCCACGGTGAAGCGCGAGTTGGGGTGTGCGGCCTTGGCGCCCGTCTCTTTGGCGATCTGGGGCGTCCAGTCCTTGCCCTGCCAGTCGATCAGGTGGTCGGGCAGCGTGCCGGTGTCCTTTTCCATGCCTTCCCACCACACGTCGCCGTCGTCCGTCAGCGCCACGTTGGTGAAGATCACGTCGCGGTTCAGGCTGCGCATGCAGTTGGGGTTGGTGTGCATGTTGGTGCCGGGGGCCACGCCAAAGTAGCCCGCCTCGGGGTTGATGGCGTACATCTTGCCGTCGGCGTTGGGCTTGATCCAGGCGATGTCGTCGCCGATGGTCGTCACCTTCCAGCCCGCGAAGCCCGCCTCGGGCGGCACCAGCATCGAGAAGTTGGTCTTGCCGCAGGCGCTGGGGAAGGCGGCGGCCACGTGGTACTTCTGGCCTTCGGGGTTGGTCACGCCCAGGATCAGCATGTGCTCGGCCAGCCAGCCTTGGTCGCGGCCCATGGTGGACGCGATGCGCAGCGCCAGGCACTTCTTGCCCAGCAGCGCGTTGCCGCCGTAGCCCGAGCCGTAGGACCAGATCTCGCGCGTCTCGGGGTAATGCACGATGTACTTGACCTTGGGGTTGCAGGGCCAGCTCGTCGTGTCCTTCTCGCCTGCCGCCAGCGGCGCGCCCACGGTGTGCATGCAGGGCACGAACTCGCCATCGACACCCAGCACGTCATAGACGGCCCGGCCCATGCGGGTCATCAGCTTCTGGTTGACGGCCACGTAGGCGCTGTCGGTCAGCTCCACGCCGATGTGCGCGATGTGGCTGCCCAGCGGCCCCATGCTGAAGGGCACCACGTACATGGTGCGGCCCTTCATGCAGCCGTCGAACAGCGGCTGCAGCGTGGCGCGCATCTCGGCGGGCGCCATCCAGTTGTTGGTGGGGCCCGCGTCTTCCTTCTTGGCCGAGCAGATGTAGGTGCGGTCTTCCACGCGGGCCACGTCCGACGGGTCGGACCAGGCCAGGAAGCTGCCCGGGCGCTTGGCGGGGTTGAGCTTCTTGAAGGTGCCCGCATCCACGAGCTGCTGGCACAGGCGGTCGTATTCCTCTTGCGAGCCGTCGCACCAATAGATGGTGTCGGGTTTGCACAGGGCCGCCATGTCGGCCACCCAGGCCAGCAGCCGGGCGTTCTTGACGTAGGAGGGGGCGTTGAGGTTCAGGCCCTGCAGCGTGGGTGCGTTCATGGGGAGTCCTTGAAGTTGAAAACCAGTCTTTTCAAAGGAAACGTCCGGGCGCGGCCTTTGAAAAAACGGCTTTGGGGGGAGTCGGAGAACCGGCGGGATGACGATTTTATGAATGGACCGCAAAAAAGTCTGTCAGGCAGCGGCAAAAACTATGCAAAAGAAGAATGGGGTTATGCCTGCAAAAAGCCCGGGCGAAAAAAAGCCCCGCATCGCGGGGCTTCGGGCGTTGGGGCCGAACGGGGCAGCTCAGGCCATGGTCACGGCAATGAAGGCCAGCAAAAAGATCATGATGCCGCCCACCACGGGCAGCACCACGGGGATCACCGACACCACGTTCTCCACGGGGTCGTCGGATTGCGGCGCGGGGGCGTGCGAGTGGCTGTGGTCGGACATGGCGGGGCTCCTGGTGTTGCTCAAAACTTGTGCGATTCTAGATCAGATCGGCCTGCATGCCCGCCGCGCGCAGGGCGGCCAGCACCTGCTCCACGTGGGCCGGGCCGCGTGTCTGCAGCACGATTTCGATCTCCACGTTCTGCGCGGCCAGCACGGTGAAGGCGCGCTGGTGGTGTACTTCCTCGATGTTGGCGCCCGCGGCGGCCACGGTGGCGGTGATCTGCGCCAGCACGCCGGGCACGTCGCGCGCGCCGACCTGGATGCGCGCCAGCCGCCCCGAGCGCACCATGCCGCGCTCGATGATGGCGGCGAGCAGCAGCGGGTCGATGTTGCCGCCCGAGAGCACCAGCCCCACGCGCTTGCCACGAAAGCGCTCGGGGTGCTTGATGAGCGCGGCCAGGCCCGCCGCGCCCGCGCCTTCGACCAGGGTTTTCTCGATCTCCAGCAGCATCAGCACGGCCTGCTCGATGTCGCCCTCGTCCACCAGCAGCAGGCCGTCCACCAGGCGCCGCACCACCTCTTGCGTGATGCGGCCCGGCGTGCCGACGGCAATGCCCTCGGCGATGGTGGCGTTGCCCATGGGGTGCTGCGTGCCCTGCACGGCATTGACCATGGACGGAAAGCGCGCGGTCTGCACGCCGATGACCGCTATGCCCGGCTGGAGTGCCTTGGCGGCGGTCGCCACGCCCGCGATGAGCCCGCCGCCGCCCACGGCGATGACGAGCACGTCCAGCGCGGGCTGCTCGGCCAGCATCTCCAGCGCCAGCGTGCCCTGGCCTGCGGCGATGGCCTCGTCGTCGTAGGGGTGGACGAAGGTCAGGCCCTGGGCCTCGGCCAGCTCGTAGGCGTGCTGGCGCGCGGCTTCGAGCGTGTCGCCGTGCAGCACCACCTCGGCCCCAAAGCCGCGCGTGCGCTCCACCTTCACGCCGGGCGTGAAGCGCGGCATGACGATCACCGCCCGCAGGCCCAGCCGCTGCGCGTGGTAGGCCACGCCCTGGGCGTGGTTGCCCGCGCTCATGGCCACCACGCCGCGCGCGCGTTCGTCCGGCGTGAGCTGCGCGAGCTTGTTGCACGCGCCGCGCTCCTTGAACGAGGCGGTGAATTGCAGGTTCTCGAACTTCAGGAACACCTGCGCGCCGACGATCTGCGAGAGCGTGCGGGATTCGACGCAGGGGGTTTCAAGCACCTGGCCGCGCAGGCGGGCGGCGGCGTCCTGGATGGTCTGGAGCGTGAGCATGGGGGGATTGTGGGGCAGGGCGGCTCTACAATGAAACCGCCACTTCACCCCAGGACTGCTCCATGCTGCTCGACCAACTGCATGCCCGCAAGAGCGCCATCGCGGCGCTGGGCAGCCGGTATGGCGCACGGCGCATCCGCGTCTTCGGCTCCGTGGCGCGCGGCGAGGAGCGGCCCGAGAGCGACGTGGATTTCCTGGTGGAGTTCGACCCCGGCTATGACCTGTTCACCCAGCGCCTGCCGCTGGCGCGGCAACTGGCCGAGCTGCTGGGCCGCCCGGTCGATCTGATCCCCGAGCATGAATTGAACCGCCACCTGCGAGACAGCATCCTGAAGGAAGCGGTGGATCTGTGAGCAAGTCCTGGCGACCCTATGCGCTCCACATCCTGGATGCGATCGCCAAGATCCAGCGCATCCAGGCACGTGGCGACCTGGCGCGGGACGACATCCTGTACGACGCGGCCTTGCGCAATTTGCAAACGCTCTCGGAATCTACCCAGCACCTGCCTGCCGACAAGAAGGCCGCGTACCCGCACATTCCCTGGCGGGACATTACCGGCTTTCGCAACATCCTCGTACACAACTACCTGGGCGATATTGCAGCGCCTACGGTCGCGGCGGTGATCGAGGGACATCTTCCGGCCTTGCAAGCCTGCGTGCAGGCCATGCTGGCGGAAGATTGAAGTCACCCAGGCAGCGCCCGCGCCAGGATGCCGCCCACGTCCATGCCCCGCACGTCGATTGCGCCTGCCACGCGGCCCGCGCTCGCGTCGCCCAGGCGGGTGGCGATGAAGGCATCCGCCACCGCCGCCGGGGCGTGCTGGCGCAGCAAGCAGGCTTGGGCGACGAGCACCAGGCGCTGCACCAGCAGGCGGCCCAGGGCTTCGAGCTGGTCGGGCGGGGTGGCGAGCAGGGTTTGCAGCTCGCGCAGCGCGGCGGCGACGCGCGGCTCGCCCTGGGCGGCGGGGGCCAGTTCGGCCAGCAGGGCCTGCACGGCGTCGGGCTCGCGGGCGAAGGCGCGCAGCACGTCCAGGCACATCACGTTGCCCGAGCCTTCCCAGATGGAGTTGACCGGGGACTCGCGGAACAGGCGGGCGGCGACGCTGGTATCGACATAGCCGTTGCCGCCGAAGACTTCCATGGCCTCGCCTGTCAGCTCCACGCCGCGCTTGCAAACCCAGAACTTGGCGGCGGGCGTCATCACGCGCTTCCAGGCGCGCTCGGCGGGGCTGTCGCCGTGGTCGAGGTCGTATTCGAAGGCTTGGGCCAGGCGCATGGCGAGCACGGCGGCGGCTTCGCTTTCCAGCGCCAGGTCGGCCAGCACGGCGCGCATCAGCGGCTGGTCGTGCAGGCGCTTGCCGAAAGCCTGGCGCTGGCGGGTGTAGGCGCTGGCCTGCACCGTTGCCTGCCGCAGGATGGCGGCGCTGCCCAGCACGCAGTTCAGCCGCGTGTAGGTGGCCATTTCGATGATGGTGGGGATGCCGCGCCCTTCCTCGCCCATGAGGATGCCCCAGGCGTCGTGGAACTCCACCTCGCTGCTGGAGTTGCTGCGGTTGCCGACCTTCTCCTTCAGGCGCTGCACGTTGACGGCGTTCTTGCTGCCGTCGGGCCGCCAGCGGGGGACGAAGAAGCAGGCGAATGGCCCCCCCTCGCCCGTGCGTGCCACGACCAGGTGCGCGTCGCACATGGGCGCGGAGAAGAACCACTTGTGCCCGCGCAGCAGGTATTCGCCGCCGCGCCCGCCCGCGCCCATGGGCGTGGCGACGGTGGTGTTGGCGCGCACGTCCGATCCGCCCTGCTTCTCGGTCATGCCCATGCCGAGCCAGATCGACTTTTTCTGCGCCAGCGGCACGTCGCGCGCGTCGTATTCGTTGCTGTAGAGCTGCTCTTTCACCTCTGCCCACAGGCCCGACTCGCGTTGCAGCACGGGGATGCTGGCGGTGGTCATGGAGGCGGGGCACAGCGTGCCGTGCTCCACCTGCCCATGCAGGTAAAAGCCTGCTGCCCACGCGGCCCAGCGGCCCGGGCGGGTTTCGGCAAAGGGCTGCCCGATGAGGCCCTGGCCGCGACAGAGCCGCATGAGCGCGTGCCAGCTCGGGTGGAACTCCACCGCGTCGATGCGCCGCCCGCGCGCGTCGAAGCTGTGCAGCGCGGGCGTGTGGCGGTTGGCCTCCTCGGCCAGGCGCCAGGTGTCGGCGGCGCCCAGGGTGCCTGCGTAGCGGGTCAGCGAAGGCAGGGCCCAGTCGGCCTGGGCGCGCTGCAGGGCTTCGGTCAATGCGGGGTCGGTATCGAGCAGGTTCACGTCGGTCAGTTCATCGACCTGGTTGAAGATGGCGTGTGTCATGGTGTCTCCGGCAATTGCTGAGTGAAAGTCTGTTGCGACCAGAATACGCAAGGCAGCAAAAGATCACAATCGATACTGCACGCCTTGTTCAGTCAGCCCATCGTGGAATCACATATTGGTGCCGCAGACATGGCACGGTCGATTCCTTGTTGAAATATGGCGAGCAAACCCTCTTCAAGCCCAAGTGTGTGAACATTGTTTGCACCATGTATTAGCCCCAACTGAACGTCCTCCGCCACCGCGAAATCTTCGTTATCAAAGACAGCATCATTCGTGTAGTTAATTCGTGTAGTTAAAGCGTTTCTCCAGTGCCTCTTGGCCTGCATCACCCCGAAATTGCGATGGTCTGTATAACATCTCATGCGTCCATAGCGTTTGATCAGGTGCTAGCGGGAAGAACATATTGATGGATACATAATCCGGCTGCATGATGAAGAAGGCCTGTGGAAAGATAGAGTAATAGACAGATGCATAGTTGAGGATGTGCCGTTCTTCCCGTGGCACTGAAGGCATCTCGAGAAAATTGGTGCGCGCCGCTGAAAGCCGTATGTGATAGCCGTATTCGTAATGCGAAATGATGCCTTTCTTAAACGCTTGCGATAAAGTATTTTTATGTAGATATGGAACGCGATAGCCTTCCAGGTATGTCTTAATGAGTAGTTTCCAGTTGGCGCGCTTGATAACAAGGTTCTTTCGATAGCTAACAAGCCCGCTTAAATCGAAGTGATCCAGGTCATCGCCAATGGCTCCGAGATAGCTTTCAAGATCTAGCGATGCTCCAGGTGTCGGGTGAATCCAAACCAAGCCTGCTCGCTCGACAACGGGCAATTCAACCAGTGATGAATCTTCTCGATTTATATCCGGAAAGTTATAAGATTTAGTAATTCCTTTAAGTTGACCATCCAGCCCATATGCCCAGCCGTGAAAAGGACAGATAAAAGCTTTCAGGCATGGCTCCTTGCCAGACACGATGCGGGCTCCACGATGACGACAGGTATTGAGAAAGGCCCGTAGTCGACCATCCGAGCCTCGAACGATTACGTAGGGAAACTTCGCCCAATCGCTTAAAATATATGCCCCAGGTTCACGTATGCTACTCTGATGACCCGCAAGCATGGGATAGTGGCGGCCTCAAATCTGAAGTGCAACACCCCTTCAGAATTGAGACTCCCATGACAAAGAACACCTACGAACAACTGAGCGAGATGGAGCGCCATGCGATAGCGCTGGGGCTACAGCAAAAGCAGAGC
>NZ_JASGDA010000066.1:0-21789 GCF_047607405.1 Acidovorax sp.
CCCCCCCCCAACCGAAAGAATAGCTACTCGCGCTTATCCAGCAAGGGCTGGAGGCCAAAAATAGTATGATTCCTGCATGCCCGCATCCCTGGCCCCGCTGAGCGTTCTGGCGGTCGCGCTGCCCTTCTTGTTCTGCGTCACCGACGCGCCCACGGCCAGCTTCTGGCCGCTGGTCGCGTCGTGGCTGTGCGGCGCCGTGCTGCTGTGCGCGGCGGCGCTGGAGGGGCTGACGCAGCGCCCCGCCGGGCGCGAAGCCTGGGCGCGGCGGCTGGCCTGGGGGCTGGCGCTGGCCGCCGTGGTGGGCGGCGTGATCGGGCTGGCGCAGTACGTGGCGGGCGACCTGGGGCTGTCGCCCTTCGTGCATCCGTCCGTGCCGGGGCAGGCCGTGGGCAACCTGCGCCAGCGCAACCAGCAGGCGTCGCTGCTCAGCCTGGGCGCCTGGGCGCTGCTGTGGTGGACGATGCACGGCAGGCCGTGGCCGCGCTGGGGCGTGGGCGCGGCGCTGGCCGTGATCGCCATCGCATCCGCCGCCACCGCCTCGCGCACGGGTGCGGTGCAGTGGCTGCTGGTGCTGGGGTTCGTGCTGTGCTGGCGGCGCACGGGCGCGGGCCAGCCGCTGCGCTGGGCCGTGGCGGCGCTGCTGGTGTTCGTGGCGGCGGCCTGGGTGCTGCCGGAGCTGCTGTGGCGCATCGACGGTGTGCGGGCGGACGCGCTGTTCCACCGCTTCGCGGGCGATCCGCGCAGCTGCACCAGCCGCCGCGTGCTGTGGGCCAACATGCTCACGCTGATCGCGCAAAAGCCCTGGCTGGGCTGGGGCTGGGGCGAGCTGGACTATGCCCACTACGTCACGCTGTTCCCTGGCGAGCGCTTTTGCGTGCTGCTGGACAACGCGCACAACCTGCCGCTGCACCTGGCGGTGGAGCTGGGCGTGCCCGCCGCCGTGCTGGCCTGCGGCGCCTTGCTGGCCTGGGCGCTGGCCAGCCGCCCCTGGCGCGAGGCGGAGCCCGCGCGCCAGCTGGCCTGGGGCGTGCTCGCCATCATCGGCCTGCACAGCCTGCTGGAATACCCGCTGTGGTACGGGCCGTTCCAGGTGGTGGCCCTGCTGTCGGCGGCGCTGCTGCTGTGGCCCCGGCGCCGGTCGGGCACGGCCCTGGCCGGGCTGGGCGCAGCGCTGATCGCGCTGGCCTGCGCGCTGGCCGCGTGGGACTACTTCCGCGTCAGCCAGCTCTACAAGGCCAGCACCGAGCGCGCCCCAGCCTACCGCGACGACACGCAGGCCAAGGTGGCGCATTCGGTGCTGTTTGCCAGCCAGATCGGCTTTGCGCGCCTGACCACCACGGCGCTGACCCGGGACAACGCCGAGCGCATGAACGCCCTGGCCCATGACCTGCTGCACTACTCGCCCGAGCCGCGCGTGATCGAGCCGCTGATCGAAAGCGCCGCGCTGCTGGGGCGCGATGACGAGGCGGCCTTCCACATGCAGCGCTACCGCGCCGCCTACCCGCAGGACTACGCGCGCTGGATGGGCGCGGGCATCAGGCCAGCTTCAAAAACTCTGTGATCGCGGGCAGGTAGTCGGCAAAGTTGGCGAGCGCGTGCTCGCCGCCCTCTTGCAGCAGCACACGGGCCTGGGGGTAGCGCGCCACCATCTCGCGCCAGTCCAGCACCTCGTCGCCCTTGGCGATGATGGCCAGCTCGGGCGCGGCGGGCGGCAGGTGTTGCGTCTCCAGCGCCCGCAGCTCGGCGATGTATTCGGGCAGAAAGTAAAAGCGCTCCGCCGGGTCGTGCCAGGCGGTCTGTTCGCCGATGTGGCGCGCCAGGTCGCGGGCGGGGAACACGGCGGGGTTGAGCAGCACGCTCGCGCAGCGCGCCTGCTGCGCCACCCAGCTGGCGTAGAAGCCGCCGAGCGACGAGCCGACCACGCCCATGGCCTGCCGGGGCCAGTCGGCAATGCCTTCGGCCACCAGCGCCATGGCCGCCCGGGGCGAGGGCGGCAGTTGCGGGCACCAGAAGGTGACGCCGGGGTGGTGCCGCGCCACATGCTCCGCCATCTGGCGGGCCTTGGCGGACTGGGGCGACGAGCGAAAGCCGTGCAGATACAGCACATGGGTGGCGGGGCGGGCGGCGGGCATGGCGGGATAATCGCACGATGTCCGCCGTCGTTGAAAAGCCCACACCCGCCCAGCGCCTGGCGCCGCTGTTCCAGGGGTTCGACCTGCCGCTGCTGCTGCTGGTGGCGCTGCTGGCCTGCGCCGGGCTGGTGGCGATGTATTCGTCGGGCTACGACCACGGCACGCGCTTCATCGACCACGGGCGCAACATGCTGATCGCGGGCGCCATCCTGTTCGTGGTGGCGCAGGTGCCGCCGCAGAAGATCATGGGCTTTGCCGTGCCGATGTACGTGGCGGGCGTGGCGCTGCTGGTGGCGGTGGCGCTGTTCGGCATCACCAAGAAGGGCGCGCAGCGCTGGGTGAACGTGGGGGTGGTCATCCAGCCCAGCGAGATTCTCAAGATCGCCATGCCGCTGATGCTGGCCTGGTGGTTCCAGAAGCGCGAGGGCACGCTGCGCCCGCTGGACTTCGCGGCGGCGGGCGCGCTGCTGGTGGTGCCCGTGGGGCTCATCATGAAGCAGCCCGACCTGGGCACCTCGCTGCTGGTGCTGGCCGCCGGGGTGTCGGTGATCTTCTTCGCGGGCCTGTCGTGGCGGCTGGTGCTGCCGCCCGTGCTGGTGGCGGTCATCGGCATTGCCACCATCGTCGTCATGGGCGACCACTGGTGCGCCGACGGCGTGCGCTGGCCGGTGCTGCACGACTACCAGCAGCAGCGCGTGTGTACCCTGCTCGACCCCACGCGCGACCCGCTGGGCAAGGGTTTTCACATCATCCAGGGCATGATCGCCATCGGCTCGGGCGGCTTCTGGGGCAAGGGCTTCATGGCGGGCACGCAGACGCACCTGGAGTTCATCCCCGAGCGCACCACGGACTTCATCTTCGCCGCCTATTCCGAGGAGTTCGGCCTGGCGGGCAACCTGTTCCTGATCGTGTGCTTCTTGCTGCTGGTGTGGCGGGGCCTGGCGATTGCGGCGGGGGCGGGCACGCTGTTCGGGCGGCTGATGGCGGGCGCGGTGTCCATGATCTTCTTCACCTACGCCTTCGTGAACATGGGCATGGTCAGCGGCATCCTGCCCGTGGTGGGCGTGCCGCTGCCGTTCATCAGCTACGGCGGCACGGCCATGGTCACGCTGGGGCTGGCGCTGGGCATATTGATGTCGGTGGCGCGGGCGCAAAGGCAAGACCAGAACCCTAAAATGCCGCGATGACTCTCCCCTCTACCGCAGCTACCCAGCAGCGCATCGACATCGCCCGCGAACTGCTCCTGACACCCTTTGGCCTGGACGAAGGCCACCTGGCCCGCGCCCTGGCCGAGATCCGCGCCCACAAGGTCGATGACGCCGACCTGTACTTCCAATACACCCGCAGCGAAGGCTGGAGCCTGGAGGAAGGCATCGTCAAGACCGGCAGCTTCAGCATCGACCAGGGCGTGGGCGTGCGCGCCGTGAGCGGGGAGAAGACGGCGTTTGCGTATTCGGACGACATTTCCGAGGCGTCGCTGTTGGACGCGGCCCGCACTGTCAGGTCAATTTCGGTTGCAGCCCAATCTGGTAGGGCGCAAGTAGCTCCCAAAAAAGTAGCAAAAGGCCGCAGCCTGTACCCGGGCGTGGACCCCATCGCGTCGCTGGACAGCACGGCCAAGGTGGCCCTGCTGGAAAAGCTGGAGCAGCGCGCCCGCGCCAAAGACCCGCGCGTGGCCCAGGTCATGGCCGGGCTGGCGAGCGAATACGACGTGGTGCTGGTGGCCCGCGCCGACGGCACGCTGGCGGCGGACGTGCGCCCGCTGGTGCGCCTGTCGGTGACGGTGATCGCCGAACAGAACGGCAGGCGCGAGATGGGCTCCGCAGGCGGCGGCGGGCGCTTTGGCCTGGCGTACTTCGACGACGAGCAGATGGGCCGCTACGTCGATGAAGCCGTCAATGCCGCCCTGGTCAACCTCGAATCGCGCCCCGCGCCCGCTGGCGAAATGACCGTGGTGCTGGGCCCCGGCTGGCCCGGCATCCTGCTGCACGAGGCCATCGGCCATGGGCTGGAGGGTGACTTCAACCGCAAGGGCTCCAGCGCGTTCAGTGGCCGCATCGGCCAGCGCGTGGCCGCCAAGGGCGTGACGGTGCTGGACGACGGCACCATTGCCGACCGGCGCGGCTCGCTCAATGTCGATGACGAAGGCCACGCCAGCCAGCGCAACGTGCTCATCGAGGACGGCATCCTCAAGGGCTACATCCAGGACAGCCTCAACGCCCGCCTGATGGGCGTGGCCCCCACCGGCAACGGTCGCCGCGAGAGCTACGCCCACATCCCCATGCCGCGCATGACCAACACCTACATGCTGGGCGGCGACAAGGACCCGCAAGAGATCGTCGCCAGCATCAAAAAGGGCCTGTACGCCACCAACTTCGGCGGCGGGCAGGTGGACATCACCAGCGGCAAGTTCGTCTTCTCCGCCAGCGAGGCGTACTGGGTGGAGAACGGCAAGATCCAATATCCCGTCAAGGGCGCCACCATCGTCGGCAGCGGCCCCGAGTCGCTCAAGCACGTCACCATGGTCGGCAACGACATGCGCCTGGACAGCGGCGTGGGCACCTGCGGCAAGGAAGGCCAGAGCGTGCCCGTGGGCGTGGGCCAGCCCACGCTGCGCATCGAGGGCCTGACGGTGGGCGGCACCGCCTGACCGGGCCGCTGGGGACACAGCGCACCATGCCTGCCGACCACCCCAGCCACAGCCAGCTGCTGACGCTGCATTCGTTCGGCGACATCAGCCGCTTTCTGCGCGAGGGCGTGGCCGACGAGGAGTCGCGCCAGTTGCGCGACAGCCTGGGCGCGCTGTCCTCGCAGATCGACGGGGCCGTGCGCGCCCGCCGCACCAGCACCGACAGCGAGGACATCACCCGCCGCGCCGCCGCGCTGGCGCACTGCGCGCGCGAGCACCAGCTCGTTCTGACGGGCCTGGGCTCGGCCTGGCATGCGCTGTACGAGTTCGGCGCCTACCAGCGCGCGCTGCGCGAGCTGCGCCGCGCCATCGCCGACTGGCAGCAGGGGCTGGAGCGCCGCAGCGCCCAGGACGAGAGCGCCCGCTTCGACCAGTTCGAGCTGCTGGCCTGGCGCACGCTGGGCGAGGCGCTCTTGCTCATCGACATGTACGAGTACCAGAGCGGCCCCGAGAACGAGCCGGCCGAGGAGCCGCCGCCCCCGCCCCCGAAGCGCTCCGCCTGGCAGCGCCTCACGTCGTGGCTGCGGCGCTGATGCGCAGTTGTGCTACATTGCCCGCCATGCCCATCCGCAGCGCCTCTTCGTTTTACTTTTGGTTCTTTTATCTCAGTCCCCGGCGGATGAGAGCCCTGCGCGCATAAAAGCACACACGAGCACCCACCAACCGCCGACGCTGCAAAGCCCGGCGGTTTTTGTTTTTTCAGACCCCAACGAGGACACCACACCATGACGGCACAACAAGCCCCCCTGACCAGCGATGCCTGGTATCGCAGCGTCGAGAAAACCAGCCAGACCGACGACGAACGCATACAGGACATCACCGTGCTGCCACCTCCCGAGCATTTGATCCGTTTCTTCCCCATCGGCGGCACGCCGGTCGAGAAGCTCATCACCCAGACCCGCAAGACCATCCACGACATCATGGCTGGCACGGACGACCGCCTGCTGGTCATCATCGGCCCCTGCTCCATCCATGACCCCGCCGCCGCGCTGGAATACGCGCGCCGCCTGGTGCAAGTCCGCAAGGACTGCGCCGACACGCTGGAGATCGTGATGCGCGTGTATTTCGAGAAGCCCCGCACCACCGTGGGCTGGAAGGGCCTCATCAACGACCCCTACCTGGACGAGAGCTACCGCATCGACGAGGGCCTGCGCATCGCGCGCCAATTGCTCATCGACATCAACCGCCTGGGCATCCCTGCGGGCAGCGAATTCTTGGACGTGATCTCGCCCCAGTACATCGGCGACCTGATCAGCTGGGGCGCCATCGGCGCGCGCACGACCGAGAGCCAGGTGCATCGCGAGCTGGCCTCGGGCATCTCGGCGCCCATCGGCTTCAAGAACGGCACGGACGGCAACATCCGCATCGCCACCGACGCCATCCAGTCCGCCAGCCGGGGGCACCACTTCCTGTCCGTCCACAAGAACGGCCAGGTCGCCATCGTCAACACCAAGGGCAACCAGGACTGCCACGTCATCCTGCGCGGCGGCAAGGCGCCCAACTACGACGCGGCCAGCGTGGCCGCCGCCTGCAAGGATTTGGAAGCCGCCAAGCTGCCCGCCACGCTGATGGTGGATTGCAGCCACGCCAACAGCAGCAAGCAGCACGAAAAGCAGCTCGACGTGGCGCGCGACATCGCCGCGCAGATCGCGGGCGGCTCGCGCAGCGTGTTCGGCGTGATGATCGAAAGCCACCTCAGCCCCGGCGCGCAGAAGTTCACGCCGGGCAAGGACGACGCGGCCCAGCTGGAATACGGCAAGAGCATCACCGACGCCTGCCTGGGCTGGGACGACTCGCTGGCCGCGCTGGCCGTGCTGTCCGACGCGGTGAAGGCGCGCCGGGTTATCTAAGCAAAATTGGCTGCTGGCGCTTATCTGACGGGCGCTTGCAGCTATGGTTTTTGTAGCTGCTGCAGCAGTTTGGCGTGGACGCCGCCAAACCCGCCGTTGCTCATGCACACCACGCAGTCCCCGGGCCGCGCCGCCTGCGTGACCTGGGCGACCAGGGTGGCAATGTCCGGCGCCGTCTGCGCCCGGTCGGCTAGAGGGGCCAGCGCCTCGGCGGCATTCCAGTCCAGCCCGGCCGTGTGGCAAAAGGCCAGGTCGGCAGGCTCCAGCGCCCAGGGCAGCTGCGCCTTCATCGCCCCCAGCTTCATGGTGTTGCTGCGCGGCTCGAACACCGCCAGGATGCGCGTGCCCGCGCCCACGCTGCGCCGCAGGCCGTCCAGCGTGGTGCGGATGGCCGTGGGGTGGTGCGCGAAGTCGTCATAGACGGCGATGCCGCCCGCCGTGCCGCGCAGCTCCATGCGGCGCTTGACGTTCTGGAACGTGGCGAGCGCCTCTGCGGCCTGGGCGGGGTCCACGCCGACGTGGTGCGCTGCGGCGATGGCGGCCAGGGCGTTCAGCTGGTTGTGGACACCCGTCAGCGCCCACTCCACGCGGCCTGCCTTGCGGCCCCGGTGGAGCACGTCGAAGGCATGGGGCGGGCCGTCCGCGGTGAAGTCGCTCACTGCCGCGCCAAAGCTGCTTTGCTCGCTCCACAGGCCCATGTGCAGCACGCGGGCCAGGCTTTCTTCCAGCCCGTTGACCACCACGCGGCCCGACGGGGGCACGGTGCGCACCAGGTGGTGGAACTGGCGCTCGATGGCGGGCAGGTCGTCGAAGATGTCGGCGTGGTCGAACTCCAGGTTGTTCAATACCGCCGTGCGGGGGCGGTAGTGGACGAACTTGCTGCGCTTGTCGAAGAAGGCGGTGTCGTATTCGTCGGCCTCGATGACGAACAGGGGGGGGCGGCGAGGGGGGCATGCCCCCGGCTTCGTGTCCCCCGCCCGTTGCGCGGGCTGCGCCTTGACCTGCGCCGGGGGCATGCCCCCCTCGCCGCCCAGGCGGGCGGAGACGGCGAAATTTAGCGGGACGCCGCCGATGAGGAAGCCGGGGTGCTGGCCTGCGCATTCCAGAATCCACGTCAGCATGGATGTGGTGGTGGTCTTGCCGTGGGTGCCTGCCACGGCCAGTACGTGGCGGCCTTGCAGCACGTGTTCGGCCAGCCATTGGGGGCCGCTGGTGTAGGGCGCGCCTGCGTCCAGGATGGCTTCCATCAGGGGGAACTTCGGCGCGCCGTCGGGCAGGCGCGCGCGGCTGACGACGTTGCCGACCACGAACATGTCGGGCTTCAGGGCCAGTTGCTCGGCGCCAAAGCCTTCGATGAGGTCGATGCCCAGCGCGCGCAGCTGGTCGCTCATGGGCGGATAGACGCCCGCGTCGCAGCCCGTGACCTTGTGGCCCGCCTCGCGTGCCAGCGCGGCCAGGCCGCCCATGAAGGTGCCGCAGATGCCCAGGATATGTATGTGCATGGGCCGGGATTTTAATCAAATCGGCCTCTAGCGCTTGCTGGATAAGCGCTAGCAGCTATGAAAAATATAGTCTTTAGAATCCCTGCATGCACACCCCCTTGAGCGAAGAGATCGCCCACACCACCGCCCGCCTGGTGGTGGAGGAGGGCCTGGAATACGGCCCCGCCAAGCGCCGCGCCCTGCGCCAGATGGGCCTGCCCGCGCGCACGCCGCTGCCCGACAACGATCGGGTGGAGTCGGCGGTGCGCGAGTACATCCAGATCTTCTGCGCCGACACCCAGCCCGCCGAACTGCGCGCCCTGCGCCAGTTGGCGCTGGTCTGGATGGAGCGCATGGCGGCCTTCCGCCCGCACTTGGCCGGGGCGGTATGGAACGGCACGGCCACGCGCCTGTCCGACATTTACCTGCAGTTGTTCTGCGATGACCCCAAATCGGCCGAGATTGCGCTCATCGACCACCACGTGGACTACGAACCGCGCACGGTGAAGGGCTTTCACGGCGAACCGGTCGAGGCCCTGAGCCTGGGGAGCCGCTCGCCCGAACTCAATGAAATGATTGGCGTGCATCTCATGGTCCATGACCTGGACGACCTGCGCGGCGCCCTGCGCCCCGACGCCAGGGGCCGCGTGCAGCGCGGCGACATCACCGCCGTGCGGCGCCTGTTGGAAGAAAAAGAGAACCGATGATCCCCCTATCTGCTGACCCCACCCCCTCGCCGGGCCGCCGCCGCCTGCTCTATGCCGGCGTGGCGGGCGCGGCGGCGCTGGGCGGCGCGGGCCTGGCCTGGTGGAAGCTCCAGCCCCATGCGCTGGCGCCGGACGCCGAGCAGGCGCTGTGGGGCCTGGAGTTCGAGCAGCCCCAGGGCGGCACGCTGGCCCTCAAGGTGCTGGCGGGCAGGCCGCTGCTGCTGAACTTCTGGGCCACCTGGTGCCCGCCCTGCGTGGAGGAGCTGCCCATGCTCAACACCTTCCACCGCCAGCACGCGGCCCATGGCTGGCAGGTGCTGGGCCTGGCCGTGGACCGGCCCGATGCGGTGCGCAAGTTCCTGCAGCGCATTCCGCTGGACTTCCCCGTGGGGCTGGCGGGCATGGGCGGCACTCAGCTAGCCCGTTCGCTGGGCAACCTGACGGGCGGCCTGCCGTTCACCGTGGTGCTGGGGGCCGACGGTCGCATCGTGCAACGTAAAATGGGGCAGGTGACCCCGCAAGACCTGCAGCTCTGGGCCGCCTTGCGCTGAATCTTTCAGCGACGCAAACCGCGCAATTGATGGAAATTGCGTGAAAAAGATTGGAGTAGGGCGAAATTGGGGTAAATTCGCCGCCTATTTCTGATTACCAGTCTTGGAGCCTTCATGGATCTGCGAAAACTCAAAACCCTCATCGACCTCGTGTCCGAGTCGAACGTCTCCGAGCTTGAAATCACCGAGGCCGAGGGCAAGGTCCGCATCGTCAAGAGCGGCGGCGCGGTCGTCCAGCAATACGTGGCTGCTCCGGTGCCGCAGGCCGCCCCGGCAGCCGCCGCCCCTGTCGCAGCGCCTGTGGCCGAACTGCCCGCGCCGCCCGCAGCCGCAGCGGCGCCCACGGGCCACGTCGTCAAGTCGCCCATGGTGGGCACCTTCTACCGCTCGTCCAGCCCGGGCGCCAAGCCCTTCGTCGAGGTGGGCAGCCAGGTCAAGGAAGGCGAGACCATCTGCATCATCGAGGCCATGAAGATCCTCAACGAGATCGAGGCCGACAAGACCGGCACCGTGACCAAGATCCTGGGCGAGAACGGCCAGGCCGTCGAATACGGCCAACCGCTGTTCGTCATCGAATAAGGCGCGCATGTTCAAGAAAATCCTGGTTGCGAATCGGGGGGGCCTTGCCGAAGGCAAGGCGAAGCAAATTGCACGGGCACGCGCCAGCGTGCGGGCGATGAGCCGCGAGGTAGCCTATGTTTAAAAAAATCCTGGTTGCCAATCGCGGCGAAATCGCCCTGCGCATTCAGCGCGCCTGCAGCGAGCTGGGCGTGAAGGCCGTCATGGTCTATTCCGAGGCCGACCGCGACGCCAAGTACGTCAAGCTGGCCGAGGAGGCCGTGTGCATCGGCCCGGCGCCCTCGCCGCAGTCCTACCTCAACATGCCCGCCATCATCTCGGCGGCCGAGGTGACGGACGCCGAGGCCATCCACCCCGGCTACGGCTTCCTGTCGGAGAACGCCGACTTTGCCGAGCGCGTGGAAAAGAGCGGCTTCCAGTTCATCGGCCCCACGCCCGAGTCCATCCGCATCATGGGCGACAAGGTGTCGGCCAAGCAGGCCATGATCCGCGCGGGCGTGCCCTGCGTGCCCGGCTCCGAGGGCGAACTGCCCGACGACCCGGTGCAGATCCGCCGCGTGGCCAAGGCCATCGGCTACCCCGTCATCATCAAGGCGGCGGGCGGCGGCGGCGGGCGCGGCATGCGCGTGGTACACACCGAGGCCGCGCTGGTCAACGCCGTGCAGATGACCAAGGCCGAGGCGGGCGCCGCGTTCGGCAACCCGGCGGTCTATATGGAGAAGTTCCTCCAGAACCCGCGCCACATCGAAATCCAGGTGCTGGCCGACAAGTTCAAGAACGCCGTCTATCTGGGCGAGCGCGACTGCTCCATGCAGCGCCGCCACCAGAAGGTGATCGAGGAAGCGCCTGCGCCGGGCATCCCGCGCAAGCTCATCGAGAAGATCGGCGAGCGTTGCGTGGCCGCGTGCAAGAAGATCGGCTACCGGGGCGCGGGCACGTTCGAGTTTTTGTACGAGAACGGCGAGTTCTACTTCATCGAAATGAACACCCGCGTGCAGGTGGAGCACCCCGTGACCGAATGGATCACGGGCGTGGACATCGTCAAGACGCAGATCATGGTGGCGGCAGGCGAGAAGCTGCCCTTTACCCAGCGCCAGATCGAGATCCGCGGCCACGCCATCGAGTGCCGCGTGAACGCGGAAGACCCGTACAAGTTCATCCCCTCGCCGGGCCGCATCACCACCTGGCACCCACCGGGCGGGCCGGGCGTGCGGGTGGACTCGCACGCCTACACCAACTACTTCGTGCCGCCCAACTACGACTCCATGATCGGCAAGATCATCGTTCACGGCGACACGCGCGAGCAGGCCCTGGCGCGCATGCGCACGGCGCTGTCGGAGACGGTGGTCGAGGGCATCAACACCAACGTGCCGCTGCACCGCGAGCTGATGGTGGACGCGAAGTTCATGGCGGGCGGCACCAACATCCACTACCTGGAAGAGTGGCTGTCGCAGCACAAGCGCTGAACCAGATGTTTGAATTGAGCCTGATGGTTCCCGAAGACCGCGTCGAAGCGGTCAGCGACGCGCTGGACGCGCTGGACGCCCTGAGCATCTCCGTGGAAGACGCCGACGCGCAGACCGACGCCGAGCAGGCGCTGTTCGGCGAGCCCGGCATGCCCCCGCCCAAGGACGGCTGGCAGCGCAGCCGCGTGGTGGCGCTGTTCCCCACCGAGGCGACCGCTACCGAGGCGCAGCACCTGCTGGCCGTGCAGGACTTTTTCGGGGGCTGTGCGGTGCTGGGCATCGCGCAGGTGGCCGAGCAGGACTGGGTGCGCCTGACGCAATCGCAGTTTGCGCCCGTGGACATCACGCCCGACTTCTGGATCGTGCCCACCTGGCACGAGTTGCCCGCGCAGGCGGCGCGCAGCATCCGGCTGGACCCCGGCCTGGCCTTCGGCACTGGCACGCACCCCACCACGCGCATGTGCCTGCGCTGGATCGCGCGGCAGAACGCGGCGTCGCTGGGCCGCGTGCTGGACTACGGCTGCGGATCGGGCATCCTCGCCATCGGCGCGGCCAAGTTCGGCGCGACGGATATTGACGCGGTGGACATCGACCCGGCGGCGGTCGAATCCACCGCGCAGAACGCCCAGGCCAACGGCGTGCAGCTGAAGGCGGGCCTGCCCGACAAGGCAAAAGGCGAATACCAGACGGTGCTCGCCAACATCCTCGCCACGCCGCTGCGCGTGCTCGCGCCCCTGTTGTGCGGTCACGTCGCGCCGGGCGGGAACCTCGTCCTGGCGGGCATCCTGGAGCGCCAGGCCGACGAGCTGAAAGAAGCCTATGCGCCCTGGCTGGCGCTCGAAGTGGCCGATGCCGAGGACGGCTGGATCCTGATGACCGCGCGCCGCTGACGGGGCTTGGGCGCATGAGCCAGATCACCCGCTGCCCGTCCTGCGGCACCACGTTCAAGGTGGTGGCGGACCAGCTGCGCATCTCCGAAGGCTGGGTGCGCTGCGGCCAGTGCAAGGAGGTGTTCGATGCCTCGGCCCACCTGCTGCCCGCTGTGGCCCCCGCGCTGCTGCCCGATGTGTCGCTGACCGACGTGCGGCCCCCACCCGTGCCGGTGGCGCGCACGCCCGAACCCGCGCGGGCCTGGGGCGCGCCGCCATCGACCACACCCGTGCCTGCACCCGCGCCCGATGTTGTGGTGCCGACGGAGTCGGTCTGGGTTGGCGACAGCCCTGCCGAGCCGGTGCTGGATGTTCCGGACCCCGCCGTGCCGGCGTTTCTGTCCGTGGGCCCGGGCGGAATGCCCCCGCAAGAGGGGGCTGAACCCCTGTCGCCCTTTGCCTGGCGGCCGCGCCCAGCCCCGCCCGCCGAACCCCCGCCGCCGCTCGCGTCCACGGGGTACGAGCTGCCTTCGTCCTTGGAACCTCTCGACCCCGACGAGGCCCTGGACCGCCCCCCGTTCGCGGAAACCCAGCCCGCCGACCTGCTCGACCTGGATGCACTTCGGGCCCTGGACCTGGCCGCCAGGCCGCCGCAGCCGAGCGCGGAGGCCACCACCATGTCCCCCGCGCCGCAGGAGCCCGAGGAAGAAGCCCTGGCGCTGGCCGATGACGATTCCCCCGTCGCCGCGCTGCAGGCATTGGCCCGCAAGATGGCCCGGGACCCAGAGGACACGCCCGACGACGGCGCGGAACCCGCCGCGCTGGCGGAGCCGGAGCCGGAAGAAGTCAGCTTCGTCGTGGCGGCGCGGCGCAAGGCGTTCTGGCGCAAACCCGCCGTGCGTGCCGCGCTGGCGCTGCTGCTGCTGCTGTCCGCGCTGGCGCTGGCGCTGCAGGTGGTGGTGCATGAGCGCGACCGCATCGCTGCTGTGGATGCGCGCGCGCGGCCCTGGCTGGCGCGGTTGTGCGTTCCGCTGCAATGCAAGATCGCCCCGCACCGCCAGATCGACGACGTGGTCATCGACAGCTCGTCCTTCAACAAGGCCCGGGGCGACAGCTACCAACTCGCCCTGGCCATCAAGAGCCGGGCTTCCATCCCCCTGGCGATGCCTGCGGTGGAACTGACCCTGACCGATGCGCAGGACCAGGCCGTGCTGCGGCGCGTGCTGCTGCCCTCCGACCTGGGCGCACCCGCCGAGCTGGCGGCGCGGGGCGAGTGGAGCACCACGGCGTCCGTCATCGTCACGACCGGCGGCGCCCGCGTCGCGGGCTACCGCCTGCTCGCGTTCTATCCCTGACTTCCTACTTGGCGACTCACTGACATGGCAGCACTCATCTGCGGATCCCTGGCGTTCGACACCATCATGACTTTCGAGGGGCGGTTCGCCGACCAGATCCTGCCTGACCAACTGCACATCCTGAACGTGTCGTTCCTCGTGCCCACGCTGCGCCGCGACTTCGGCGGCTGCGCGGGCAACATCGCCTATGCCCTGAAGCTGCTGGGCGGCGAGCCCCTGCCGATGGCCGCCGTGGGAAGTGACGGCGGCGACTACGTAGCGCGGCTACGGCAACTGGACATCGCCACGGACTTCGTGCGCCTGCTGCCCGACACCTACACCGCGCAGTGCTACATCACCACCGATTTGGCGAACAACCAGATCACGGCCTTCCATCCGGGCGCGATGCAACAGGCGCATCTCACAAGCATCGCGCCGCGCGGCGACATCCGCCTGGGCATCATCTCCCCCGACGGGCGCGACGCCATGCTGCAGCACGCGGCGCAGTTCGTGGCCGCAGGCATTCCGTTCGTCTTCGACCCCGGCCAGGGGCTGCCCATGTTCAACGGCGAGGAACTGATGCGCTTCGTCGAGCAGGCTGCGTGGGTCACGGTGAACGACTACGAAGGCCGCATGCTGTGCGACCGCACCGGCCTGACGCTGGACGCCCTGTCGCGCAAGGTGCGCGGCCTCGTCGTGACGCTGGGCGCCGAGGGCTGCGACGTGTGGGTGCAAGGCACCAGGACCCACGTACCCGCCTTGACGCCCGCGCAGGTGGTGGACCCCACGGGCTGCGGCGACGCCTGGCGCGGCGCGCTGCTGTATGGGCTGGAGAAGGGCTGGCCCCTGGAGCGCTGTGCGCAACTGGGCAACCGCGTGGGCGCGCTGAAGATCGCGCAGCGCGGGCCGCAGAACTACACGCTGGACTTCACCCCGGAATGAAGCATTGGCGCTACTGAAAAAGGAGCTGCTTGCGCCTTCTCTGATTGGATTTCAGATAGAAAACCATCTGAAAGCCAATAAACAAAGGCACAGGCAGCTCTTAATTTGAGAGCAACCGAAAATAAAAAAGCCCGGCATCGGAATGCCGGGCCAGGCGCCAGGGGCGCTGGAAAGATCAGGGCTTGTTGCCCGTAGGGAAGGGCCAGGCCGCCTGGGGGTTCAGCGTGGTCTGCGCCGCCGGGGCGGGGGCAGGGGCAGGCTTGGCGGGAGCCTTCTTGGGAGCGGCGGCTTTCTTGGCCGGTGCTGCCTTCTTGGCGGGGGCGGCCTTCTTCGCTGCTACGGCCTTCTTGGCAGGGGCGGCTTTCTTGGCCGGTGCGGCTGCCTTCTTGGCGGGGGCGGCCTTCTTCGCTGCTACGGCCTTCTTGGCGGGAGCGGCTTTCTTGGCCGGTGCGGCCGCCTTCTTGGCGGGGGCGGCCTTCTTCGCTGCTACGGCCTTTTTGGCAGGGGCGGCTTTCTTGGCCGGTGCTGCCTTCTTGGCGGGAGCGGCCTTCTTGGCTGCTACGGCTTTCTTGGCCGGTGCGGCTGCCTTCTTGGCGGGGGCAGCCTTCTTCGCTGCTACGGCCTTCTTGGCGGGTGCTGCGGCCTTCTTGGCCGGTGCAGCTTTCTTAGCGGGAGCCGCCTTCTTCGCGGCGGGTTTTTTCGCAGTTGCCATCATGTTCTCCTTGGGTCAATTTGCAAAGAGCACTTCCTGTCTTCATCGGGCAGGAAGCGATCCATGGAGATGGAGAAGAAGCTCTCCATCTCCATGAACACGGAAACGCCCCGCGCGGCGGCGCTCTGTGGCGCGGTCTGTGCGGGGCGTGGTGTTGAAAGCCATGGCGGTGTGCAATGCGAAAGGCGCTAGTCCCAGGACAGCGCACCACCGGACTGGTATTCGATAACCCGGGTCTCGAAGAAGTTACGCTCCTTCTTCAGGTCGATCATTTCGCTCATCCAGGGGAACGGGTTCTCCTCGTTGGGGAACAGCGTTTCCAGGCCGATCTGCGTGGCGCGCCGGTTGGCGATGTAGCGCAGGTAGCCCTTGAACATGGAGGCGTTCATGCCCAGCACGCCGCGTGGCATGGTGTCTTCGGCGTAGCGGTATTCCAGCTCGACGGCCTTGAGGAACAGGGCCTTGATCTCGGCCTTGAACTCTGCTGTCCACAGGTGCGGGTTTTCGAGCTTGAGCTGGTTGATGAGGTCGATGCCAAAGTTGCAGTGCATGGACTCGTCGCGCAGGATGTACTGGTACTGCTCGGCGGCGCCGGTCATCTTGTTCTGGCGGCCCAGCGCCAGGATCTGCGTGAAACCCACGTAGAAGAACAGCCCTTCCATGAGGCAGGCGAACACGATCAGCGACTTGAGCAGCGTCTGGTCGGTCTCGAAGGTGCCGGTGTGGAAGTTCGGGTCCATGATCGCCTCGATGAAGGGGATCAGGAACTCGTCCTTGTCGCGGATCGAGGGCACTTCGAGGTAGGCGCTGAAGATCTCGCCTTCATCCAGGCCCAGCGATTCGACGATGTACTGGTAGGCGTGCGTGTGGATCGCTTCCTCGAACGCCTGGCGCAGCAGGAACTGGCGGCACTCGGGCGCGGTGATGTGGCGGTAGGTGCCCAGCACGATGTTGTTGGCGGCCAGCGAGTCGGCCGTGACGAAGAAGCCCAGGTTGCGCTTGACGATGCGGCGCTCGTCCTCGGTCAGGCCGTTGGGGTCCTTCCAGAGCGCGATGTCGCGCGTCATGTTGACCTCTTGCGGCATCCAGTGGTTGGCGCAGGTGGCGAGGTACTTTTCCCAGGCCCACTTGTACTTGAACGGCACCAACTGGTTCACGTCGGTCTGGCCGTTGATGATGCGCTTGTCGGCTGCGTTGATGCGACGGTGCGCAGTGCCGTGCACAGCGGCCTGGGTGCTTGCCGCAGCGGTCACGGGCTGCAGCGCGGGAGTCTGGAAAGAGGCGGTCGGCTGCCCCGCCGCGCGGTTGTTGTGCAGACCGCCGTCCAGTGGATTTTGCGATGAGGGCTTGACTTCTTCGTCCCAGGTCAACATAGATTTTCCAGTGTTCGGATTATGAAAGCAGTGCTGCGAAAAGAAAAGCACCGAAGCGTTATGCAGCAACGATTTGTTGCTTCACAGCACATGCGCAACGCGCCGGACGCATGCATGCATCCGGTGCGTGCGATGTGCTTACTGGCAGGCCTCGCAGGTGGGGTCGTCGATCGCGCAGAACTTGATGTCCGTGGCGGGCAGCGCGGCAGCCTGTGCGGCAGCGGCGGCGGCTGCGGCTTCGAGCGCGCTGGGTTGCGCCTGCGCGGGCGCGGATGCCTGCGGCGCACCGCCTTCGTGGCCCGACGACACGGCGTTGAGCTGGCGCGTGTTCACCGTGCTCATCTCCACGTGCGTGGCGCTTTGCGTGCGCAGGTAGTACGTGGTCTTGAGGCCGCGCACCCAGGCGAGCTTGTAGGTGTCGTCGAGCTTCTTGCCCGAGGCGCCGGCCATGTAGATGTTCAGGCTCTGCGCTTGGTCGATCCACTTCTGGCGGCGCGCTGCGGCCTCGACGAGCCACTGCGGCTCGACCTCGAACGCGGTGGAGTACAGGGCCTTGATGTCCTGCGGCACGCGGTCGATGGGATGCAGCGAACCCTTGAAGTGCTTCAGGTCCATGATCATCACGTCGTCCCACAGGCCCAGGCGCTTCAGGTCGCGCACCAGGCCCGCGTTGATGACGGTGAACTCGCCCGACAGGTTGGACTTGACGGACAGGTTGCCGAACGAGGGCTCGATGGACGCATCCACGCCGATGATGTTGGAGATGGTCGCCGTGGGTGCAATGGCGACGCAGTTGGAGTTGCGCATGCCGTCCTGCGCGATCTTCTTGCGCAGCGTGTCCCAGTCCAGCGTGGAGGAACGGTCCACTTCCACGAAGCCGCCACGGGCCTGGGCGAGCAGGTCCAGCGAATCGATGGGCAGAATGCCCCGGTCCCACAGCGAGCCCTTGTAGCTGGAGTACTGGCCGCGCTCGCGCGCCAGCTCGGTGGACGCCCAGTAGGCGTAGTAGCAGATGGCTTCCATCGACTGGTCGGCGAACTCCACGGCGGCCTGCGAGGCGTAGGGGATGCGCAGCTCGTACAGGCTGTCCTGGAAGGCCATCACGCCCAGGCCCACGGGTCGGTGGCGCAGGTTGGAGTCGCGCGCCTTCTTCACGGCGTAGTAGTTGATGTCGATCACGTTGTCGAGCATGCGCATCGCCACGCTCACGGTCTTCTTGAGCTTGTCGTGGTCGATCTTCCCGTCCTTCAGGTGCTGCAGCAGGTTGACCGAGCCGAGGTTGCAGACCGCCGTTTCGGTGTCGCTGGTGTTGAGCGTGATCTCGGTACACAGGTTGGACGAATGCACCACGCCCACGTGCTGCTGGGGCGAGCGCACGTTGCAGGCGTCCTTGAAGGTGATCCAGGGGTGGCCGGTCTCGAACAGCATGGTCAGCATCTTGCGCCAGAGGTCGGTGGCCTGCACCGTCTTGCTGGGCTTGATCTCGCCGCGCGCGGCCTTCTCCTCATAGGCCACGTAGGCGCGCTCGAAGTCCGCGCCGAACAGGTCGTGCAGGTCGGGCACGGACGAGGGCGAGAACAGCGTCCAGGTGCCCTTTTCCATCACGCGGCGCATGAACAGGTCGGGAATCCAGTTGGCCGTGTTCATGTCGTGCGTGCGGCGGCGGTCGTCGCCGGTGTTCTTGCGCAGCTCCAGAAATTCTTCGATGTCCAGGTGCCAGGTTTCCAGGTAGGTGCAGACGGCGCCCTTGCGCTTGCCGCCCTGGTTCACGGCCACGGCCGTGTCGTTGACGACCTTCAGGAAGGGCACCACGCCCTGCGATTCGCCGTTGGTGCCCTTGATGTGGCTGCCCAGGGCGCGCACGCGCGTCCAGTCGTTGCCCAGGCCGCCCGCGAACTTGGAGAGCAGCGCGTTTTCCTTGATGGACTCGTAGATGCCGTCCAGGTCGTCGGGCACGGTGGTCAGGTAGCAGCTCGACAGCTGCGAGCGCAGCGTGCCGCTGTTGAACAGCGTGGGCGTGCTGGACATGAAGTCGAAGGACGACAGCACCTCGTAGAACTCGACGGCGCGCGCCTCGCGGTCCACCTCGTTGAGCGCCAGGCCCATGGCCACGCGCATGAAGAACGCCTGGGGCAGCTCGATGCGGGTCTTCTTGACATGCAGGAAGTAGCGGTCGTACAGCGTCTGCAGGCCCAGGTAGTCGAACTTCAGGTCGCGCTCGGGCTTGAGCGCGCTGGCCAGGCGGGCCAGGTCGTACTGCAGCAGGCGCTCGTCCAGCAGCTCGTTGTCCACGCCCTTCTTGATGAACTGCGGGAAGTAGTCCACGTAGGCTGGGCCCATCTCGGCGTGCGTGGCCTCGCGGCCCAGTACCTCGCGCACGATGGTGTGCAGCAGCAGGCGGGCGGTGGCGTAGGTGTAGTCGGGGTCTTTCTCGATCAGGGTGCGCGCGGCCAGGATGGATGCCTTATAGACCTCGTCCATGGGCACGCCGTCGTACAGGTTGCGCATGGTCTCGGCCACGATGGGCTCGGCCTTCACGTCGGCGCCCAGGTTGACGCAGGCGGATTCGATCAGCGCGCGCAGGCGGGTCAGGTCCAGTGCCACGCGGGTGTTGCCGTCCAGCACGTGCAGCACGGGCGCTGCGGGGTGGGGCTGCTGCTCGGCCTGGCGGGCGCGCTCTTGCGCGCGGCGCTCGCGGTACAGCACGTAGGCGCGGGCGATCTCGTGGTGGCCGCTGCGCATCAGGCCCAGTTCCACCTGGTCCTGCACGTCCTCGATGTGGAAGGTGCCGCCGCCGGGGCGCGAGCGCACCAGGGCGCGCACCACGTTCTGCGTGAGCGTGTCCACCACCTCGCGCACGCTGGCCGATGCCGCGCCCTGTGTGCCATGCACTGCCAGGAACGCCTTCATCATCGCCACGGCGATCTTTTGCGGCTCGAAGGGCACGACCGCGCCGTTGCGGCGGATGATCTGGTAGTGCGCGAGCGCGTGGGGGGCGGCCTTTGGCTCCTGCTGGGGGGCTTCGGCCACGGTGGCGCGGGCGGTGGAGGGGGTGTTCAAAGCAGCTTGCATGGATGTCCTCTTCTCTGGGCTGTCCGGTGTGAGTCGTGCGCGGCTGGGAGCGCTGCCGCGCTGGAGAGTCTGTGTGCGGTCTTGGATCCCGCGCACACTATATATGGGGTGTGCGGTGTGTTCAAGACACTACCGGTAGTGTACCGCCATCTGTTGGCTGGAAAATGAAAACAACATGTTTTTGGTGCGCCGCACCCTTGCGCGTGGGCCCTGCGCAAGCCCTGCAGGATCGGCAAACCAAGCCGAAATGCACGCTGCGGCGGGCGATGGCGGGGGTTTTGCGCCGCCAGCCCGCATGGCGCCTGGCGCGGAAGGTTTTTCAGGCGCGCACGGCCTGGGGAAAGCACTGAGGCGGCCAGTCCAACTGCCCTTGCACCAGCGTCCAGTCGAACCCGGAGCCCGGGTCCTGCTTGCGTCCGGGCGCGATGTGTTCGTGGCCCGCGATGTGCGCGATGGGGTAGCGCAGGGCGATGTCCCGGCAGAGTGCGGTCAGCGCCTCGTATTGCGCGGGCTCGAACTGCTGGCCCTCCAGTCCTTCCAGCTCGATGCCGATGGAGTCGTCGTTGCACTCGCTGCGCCCGCGGTAGCTGGAGCGGCCCGCGTGCCAGGCGCGCATGTCGCAGTCCACGAACTGCCACAGCGTTCCCGTGCGGGTGATGAAGAAGTGCGCGGAGACCTGCAGCCCGCGGATTTCCTGAAAGTAGGGGTGCGCATCCCAGTCCAGGCTGTTGGTGAACAGTTGCTGCACCGCGCCGGTGCCGTATTCGCCGGGCGGCAGGCTGATCGAATGGACCACGATGAGGTCGATGGCCGCTGCGCAGTTTGCCGGGCGTTCGCCATGGTTGGGGGACGCCAGCCGCGTGGCCGCACGGTGCCAGCCGCCTTCCCAGGGCCAGGCCGCGCCGTCAGCCCGCGTCGTCATGGGCGTCCTGATCGTTGGGCATGGCGATGTTCAGCCGGGCGATGCGGTAGCGTATCTGGCGCAGGCTGATGCCCAGCCGCGCAGCGGTGGCCGTGCGGTTGTAGCCAGCCTCGCGCAGCGCGCGGACGAGGATGCCCCGCTCCTGCTGGTCGAGCCAAGCCTGGAGATCATTGGGCAGCGGGACGGTGCTGTCCGTGTGGTCGGGGGACGGCAGTGCCGAGGGCGTGGGCGGTTCGCTGGGCGCTGCTGTCGGCGGCGGGGCGGGTGGGGGCGGCTCGGGTGTGCCTGTGGGCGGGTCCACATGGAGTTCCTCGCCGTCGCTGAGCGCGACGGCCCGGTGCAGCAGGTTCTCCAGCTCCCGCACGTTGCCGGTCAGCGGGTGCGCGGCGATGGCCTGCAGGGCCTGCTCGGTGAGGGCGGGCACGGGCATGCCCGATTCCTGCGCTATGCGCGCCAGCAGCGCCTGGCACAGCGCAGGCAGGTCGTCGCGCCGCTCGCGCAGCGGGGGAATCACGATCTCGATCACGTTGAGCCGGTAGTACAGGTCCTGCCGGAAGCGGCCCGCCTGCACGTCGGCGGCCAGGTCGCGGTGGGTGGCGCTGACGATGCGCACGTCCACCGTCTCCTCCTGCGTGGAACCCAGCGGGCGCACGCTGCGTTCCTGGATGGCGCGCAGGAGCTTGGACTGCATGGCCAGCGGCAGGTCGCCGATCTCGTCCAGGAACAGCGTGCCGCCCCGCGCGGCCTGGAAGTAGCCGTCGCGGTCCTGCGACGCGCCGGTGTACGAGCCCTTGCGCGCTCCGAAGAACTCGGCCTCCAGCAGGTTCTCGGGGATGGCGCCGCAGTTCACCGCCACCAGCGGGCCTTCGGCGCGCTGGCTGCTGGCATGCAGGGCCTGGGCCACCAGTTCCTTGCCGGTGCCGGACTCGCCATGGATCAGCACCGGCGCCATGCCGCGCGCCACCTTGGCCACGCGCTGTTTGACGGTGCGCATGGCTTCGGACTCGCCCACCAGCCGGTCCAGCGCCGCGCTCGGCGCGGGCGCATCGTTGGAACGCCCCGCACCGCCGCCATGGCGCGCGGCGCGCGGCGCGGGCACGCCGCCCGTGC
>NZ_JASGDA010000067.1:0-7921 GCF_047607405.1 Acidovorax sp.
GCCTCGCGCTGCTGGCGCAGGCGCTCGGCCTCGCGCGCGGCGGCCTCGGCCAGCGCCTGGCGCAGCGGCTGCAGGGCCTGGAGCGACTTGGCTTTCACGGCTCCACGTACTCCGCCGCGATGAACTGCGTGACCTGCGCCGGGTTGAAGTTGTCATCGCTCACGAACACCAGCACGCGCTTGCCGCCCGGCAGCAGCGGCCCCCAGGTCATTCCCTCGATGTTGTCGATGTGTTTCAGCCCCAGGCGGGCGAAGTCGGCCACCAGGGTTTTCTGCAGGGGTACGTGGTTGCCGGGCGCGAGCGCGGGCAGGCCCAGGGTGTCGCTGCCGCTGGCCAGCGCCACGCGGTACAGGCGGATGGAGTTGCCCACGCCCAGGGTGTAGCTGCGCTCCAGCACCAGCAGGTGGCCGGGGCCGTCAGCCAGGATTTCGCTGACGCCGTTGGTGGTGTAGCCGCCGGGCAGGGGGCTTGGGTGCGGCACGGGGTCGGGCGGGTAGGCGACCTGGCGCAGGGCGCGGCCGGTTTCCAGGTCGATGGCGGTGATGCGCACCGGCGCGCCGCCGCTGGCGGGCGTGGCGCGGGGGCCGTCCTGCCGCCAGGGGCCTTCCATGGCGAGCCAGGCGGTGCGGCCATCGGGCATCAGGGCCAGCCCTTCCAGCGCGTCGTTGTCGCGGGGGCCGGTTGTGCCAAAGGGGTGGAAGGACGGGGGCAGGGCCACGTCGCGCAGCAGCGCACCGTCTGCCGCCCGCGTGGCGCGCAGCGCGGGGCCGAAGCCGCGGGCGAAGTCGCCCTCGCTGGTCCACAGGAAGGCGTCGCCGCCGGGCAGCCAGCGCACGGCCTCGGGGTCGGGCACGTCCACGCCGTCCACGGCGCGGCGGCGGGGCGCGTAGGGCTGGCCGGTGGCGCTGCGCAGGGCGGTGACGCCGGTGAATTCGGGCAGGGTGAGCGCGTTGGCGGTGTAGCGGATGCGCGCGGTGTAGAAGCGCGCGTCGTCCACGCTGGAGCGGTCGTCACTGAGCAGGATGTAGCGGTCCCGCGCCGCGTCGTAGTCGATGCCCGAGAGCCCGCCCACGGTGGTGCCCTGGTAGAGCCAGCCCTTGTCCAGCGTGGCTTCGCCGATCAGGCGCAGGCAGGGGCAGGCGTGCGGGGCTTCGGGCGCGGGCGACAGGGGTGGCGCGCAGGCTGGCAGCAGCGCGGCGGCGGCCAGCAGGGCGGCGCCGAGGCGGGGCCAGGTCATAGCAGCCCGGCATCCGCCATCGACAGCGCCTGCCCTGGCGCGACGATGAGGTGGTCCAGCACGCGCACGTCGATCAGCCCCAGCGCGGCCTTCAGGGTCTGCGTCAGCGCCTCGTCGGCGCGGCTCGGGTGGACGCTGCCGCTGGGGTGGTTGTGGGCCAGCACCACGGCGGCGGCCTGGTGGTGCAGGGCGCGCAGCACCACTTCGCGGGGGTACACGCTGGTCTGCGTGAGGGTGCCGCGAAAGAGTTCTTCCAGCGCCAGCAGGCGGTTGCCCGCGTCGAGGAACAGCACGGCGAACACCTCGTGCCCCTTGGCGGCCAGGTGCAGTTGCAGGTAGTGCCGCAGGGCCTGGGGCGAGTCGAACACCTCGCGCTCGCGCAGCTGCTGGGCCAGGGCGCGGCGGGCCAGCTCCAGCACCGCCGCCAGTTCGGCCCGTTTGGCGTTGCCGCCCAGGCCCTTGAAGCCGCGCAGCGCCTGCACGTCGGTGTGCAGCAGCCCGGCGATGCCGCCGAAGTGCGCCAGCAGCTCCTGCGCCATCTGCAGCACGCCGCGCCCTGCGGTGCCGGTGCGCAGCACGATGGCGAGCAGCTCGGCATCGGCCAGGGCGGCGGGGCCGCGCGCGAGCAGCTTTTCGCGGGGCTGGGCTTCGGCGGGCAGGTCCTTCAGGGCCATGGCGGGAGATGGGCTTTGCGCGGGGTTTCTACAATGCGGGGCAGTTTATCGGGACTCTCATGACCTCTACCGCCACGCCCACCCCCACGGTTCAGCCGGGCTCTTTTCTCACCTTGCACTATCGCCTGGCAGGCCCCGCGGGCGACGTGATCAACACCTTTGCCGACAAGCCCGCCACCCTGTCGCTGGGCGCGGGCGAGCTGTCGCCCGCCATGGAGCAGCGCCTGCTGGGCCTGGCCGAAGGCGCGCGCGCCACGTTCGCGCTGGCGGCGGGCGAGGCGTTCGGCGAGCGCAATGCCGACATGCAGCAGTGGGTGGCGCGCAAGCTGCTCGACGAACTGGGCGACCCCGACGAGCGCTACAGCGCGGGCGACGTGGTGCAGTTCCCCACGCCCGACGGGCAGGGCAGCTACGCGGGCGCGGTGGTGCAGGTGCGCGAGGGCGACGGCGCGGTGCTGTTCGACTTCAACCACCCGCTGGCGGGCCAGCCCGTCACGTTCGAAGTCCAGGTGATCGGAATCCTGTAATGACCGCCACGCCGCAGGAAATCATCCTGGCCGAGCCGCGCGGCTTCTGCGCGGGGGTGGACCGGGCCATCGAGATCGTGGAGCGCGCGCTGCAGAAGTTCGGCGCGCCCATCTACGTGCGCCACGAGATCGTTCACAACACTTATGTGGTGAACGACCTCAAGGCCAAGGGCGCGGTCTTCATCGAGGACCTGGCCGACGTGCCGCCCGGCGCCACGCTGGTGTTCAGCGCCCACGGCGTGAGCCGCGCCGTGCAGGACGAGGCGCGCGCGCGCGGTTTCAGCATCTTCGACGCCACCTGCCCGCTGGTGACCAAGGTCCACGTCGAGGTCGCCAAGCTCGCCAAGGAAGGCTACGAGTTCATCATGATCGGCCACAAGGGCCACCCCGAGGTCGAGGGCACCATGGGCCAGCTCGACCACGGCATCCATCTGGTGGAAGACGTGGAGGACGTGGCCCGCGTGCAGCCCGCGCAGACCGCCAGGCTGGCCGTGGTCACGCAGACCACCCTGAGCGTGGACGACGCCGCCGAGATCACCGCCGCCGTGCGCGCGCGCTTTCCGCAGGTGCGCGAGCCCAAGCAGCAGGACATCTGCTACGCCACGCAGAACCGCCAGGACGCCGTCAAGCTGCTTTCGGCGCAGGTGGACGTGGTGATCGTGGTGGGCAGCCCCACCAGCTCCAACAGTAACCGCCTGCGCGAGCTGGCGGCCCGCCTGGGCACGCGCGCCTACATGGTGGACTCTGCCGCCGAGCTGCTTCCCGAGTGGTTCGACGGCGCCGCGCGCGTGGGCCTGACGGCGGGCGCATCGGCCCCCGAGGTGCTGGTGCGCGAGGTCATCGACCGCATCAAGGCGCTGGGCGCGGTGTCGGTGCGCAAGATGGACGGCATCGAGGAGACCATCAAGTTCCCGCTGCCCAAGGGGTTGAAGATCGACGCCGCCACGGGGCTCACGATCACCGAACGCATGCCCGAGACAGGGCACTGAAAACTACTGAATTGATAGCTGCTGGCGCTTGGTAGATAAGCGCTGGATGCTGATTTGACCCCTATTTTTTAGAGCGCCGCCGCAGGCCCGCTCCACAGGTCCAGCGGCGGGTCTGCCGCCACCGCGCGCAGGATGTCGGTGCGCGAGATGAAGCCCGCCAGAGCCCCCGCCTCGTCCGTCACCGGCAGGCCGGGCAGCCCGGTGGACAGCAGCACGGCGGCCACGCGGCGCAGCTCGGTGTCGGCGGACACGGCGGGCACGGGGCTCACCATCACCTCGGACACGGGCCTGCGCGCCAGGGCAATGGCCTGCTGCACCGCGCCGGGCTCGGGCAGCAGGTCCAGCGGCGCCATGTCGGCGCGCAGCAGCAGGCCCACCACGCAGCCCAGCGCGTCCACCACCGGGGCCTGCGCCACCTGGTGCTCGGCCAGGGTCTGCCAGGCATCGTTCACGCGCGCGTCGGGCGGCACGGCCACGGCGGCGGCGGTCATCACGTCGCTGACCTGGCTCAAGGGCTGGCGCTGCGCCGGCTGCGGGCCTTGCTCGGTCTGCGCATAGGCGCTCACGGCCTCGTGCGCGCGCAGGCTGACGGGGGCCGCGTGCGCGGGCACGGCGGGCGTCGGCACCGGCTCGGCCTGCACGTCCTGTGGCCGCGTGCGCAGCGCCTGGGGCCGCTGCACGCGCCGCACGGCGGAGATCTGCGCCAGGTTTTCCGGCCCGCCCCGGTACATCTGCCCTGACGGGCCGAAGACGAAGAACATGGTGGTGTGCTCCTTTGCGGCCATGTTATCGGCAGCGCTGCGCGCGGCCTCAAACGGTGCTGTGCGCCCCTCTAAAATCGCCGCCACCATGCTAGACATTCTTCTCCTCCGCAAAGACCTCGACACCGCCATTGCACGGCTGGAAACCCGCAAGAAGCCACAAGCCTTCCTGGACGTGCCAGCCTTCCAGTCCCTGGAGTCCGAGCGCAAGACGCTGCAGACCCGCACCGAGGAACTGCAGGCCCAGCGCAACCAGCTCTCCAAGCAGATCGGCATGCTGATGAGCCGGGGCGACAAGGACGGCGCCGAGGCTGCCAAGGCCCAGGTCGCGGCGTCGAAGGCCGAGCTGGAGCAGTCCGCCGCGCGCCTCGACCAGATCCAGGCCGAGCTGCAGGCCATGCTGGCCGCCGTGCCCAATCTGCCGCATGAGAGCGTTCCCGTGGGCAGCGACGAGGCGGGCAACGTCGAGGTGCGCCGCTGGGGCACGCCGCCCACGTTCGACTTCGAGGTGAAGGACCACGTAGACGTGGGCGCACCCCTGGGCCTGGACTTCGACATGGGCGTCAAGCTCTCCGGCTCGCGTTTTACCGTCATGAAAGGCCCCATCGCCCGCCTGCACCGCGCCCTGAGCCAGTTCATGCTGGACGTGCAGACGCAGGAGCACGGCTACACCGAGTGCTACGTGCCCTACGCGGTGAATGCCGACTCGCTCAAGGGCACGGGCCAGTTGCCCAAGTTCGAGGGCGACCTGTTCGCCGCCAAGAAGGGCGGTCAGGAGGGCGAGCCCGTGCCGGACAACGCGGCGCTGTACCTCATCCCCACCAGCGAGGTGCCGCTGACCAATTTCGTGCGCGACGTGGTGGTGGCCGAGGCCGACCTGCCCATCAAGCTCACGGCCCACACGCCGTGCTTTCGCTCCGAAGCGGGCAGCTATGGCCGCGACACGCGCGGCATGATCCGCCAGCACCAGTTCGACAAGGTCGAGATGGTGCAGATCACCCACCCCGACAAGAGCTACGAGGCGCTGGAAGAAATGACCCGCCACGCCGAGGCCGTGCTGCAAAAGCTGGGCCTGCCGTACCGCGTGGTGTGCCTGTGTACCGGCGACATGGGCTTTGGCGCCGCCAAGACCTACGACCTGGAAGTCTGGCTGCCCGCGCAGAACACCTACCGCGAGATCAGCTCGGTCAGCAACTGCGAAGCCTTCCAGGCCCGCCGCCTGCAGGCCCGCTTCAAGAACGCGCAGGGCAAGAACGAGCTGCTGCACACCTTGAACGGCTCGGGCCTGGCCGTGGGCCGCACGCTGGTGGCCGTGCTGGAGAACTACCAGAACCAGGACGGCAGCGTGACCGTGCCCGAGGTGCTGCGCCCCTACCTGGGCGGGCAGGCGGTGCTGGCGGCCTGACTTGCCTTGTGGGGCGGCGGCGATTGTGTAGTGGCTGTTCTACTTCGTCATGAATGTATGACCGCAGCGGTGGCAGAAAAACCCATGGTCATGCAGCGCCTTCCACTTCGGGAGGTGTTCCTTGTAGGCCGCTGACTTCCTGCGGTAGCTCCAGACCGCATGGGCAAAGACGGCCCATAAGGCCAGATTCATGTACCGCCATGCGGCGTCCGGGCCACTGGCGGCCAGCCAAGGCGATGTGACCAATGGCAGCAGGCCCAAAGCAATCACAGCCCACAGGGCTGGTTTGACGGGAGGACTGAACCGTGCGGCCAGTGTCGTCTGGCTGGTGCTGCCCGACGTGCCCACGAAGGTGCCGCCGCCGTTGCTGCCCACGGCCACGCCGGTGACGGTGCCGCTGTTGAAGGACGTGCCGCTGTCCAGAATGACCCGGACGGCCTGCACGTTCTCGCTGTCGCATTGGGGGCAATGGAGTGCCATGGCGTTCTCCTGCGATCAGTTGGCCGCACTGCGCACAGCTTCGGCACTCGCCGTGCTGGTGCTGGTGGCACTGCTGCTGGAATCGCCGCTGTCCCCGCTACCGCCGCAGGCGGTCGGAGGAACCAGTGTTGCTGTGGCGGCCAGAGTCGCCGGTGTTTTTTGCATGGGGCTTCCTTGTGAAAGGCCGAAATGACCTATTCGGCTGAGAGTGATCATATCCAAAAAAGGCCATAGTGGCCTTTTAAGTTCGGTCAATGAGCATGTGACGAATGCTCTTGACGATTCACCATCGGCGATATGAAGCCTTGAGAAAGCACTTGAAGGCGTTGCGCCGTTCGGCGGGGTTGACGCAGGCCGAATTGGCTGCCCGACTGAAGGTGGATCAGTCGTATATCTCCAAGGTGGAGCGCGGGGAGCGCTACATGGATGTCCTGTTCTATCTCGATTGGTGCAGAGCCTGCAAACTTCAGCCGGAGGTCACTGTCCATGACCTGGTGAAGGCCGGGGCGTAGCAATTCACGGCTGAACTTGTGGGCAGCCTTGTCCTCGTCGCTGTCGATATTGCGCAGGGCAATGCAATGTCGATGCGGCGTACATACTGGCGGGCGGCGGATGAAAAATGTCTGCTGTCAAGCCATCCGCATACAAGAGACGTGGAGAAAAGGGCTATACAGCGCGCAAGGTTAGAGCAGATTTCGGGGCGGCGGGCGCTTGGGCAATCCGAACGTTAAGGGCCACATAGGTGCATTGTCGTGGCAAGCCTTGGCTCCGTGTAGCCCAGGCTGGCGCAGGGTATAGCCACCGAAACCGGCCTGATCATCGCCCGCTGGGGATTAGCCACACCTATCCTCACGACATTTCATCGTATGCCGCTCGCGCGTTCTTGATCGCTGCATGGCTGCGGTCCGCCCACTGCACCAGCACCGTCAGCGGCTCCAGAAGCGTTTCGCCCAGCGGCGTCAGGCCGTACTCGACGCTCGGCGGCTTGGTCGGGAACACCGTCCGCGCGATCAGCCCGTCGCGCTCCAGATCGCGGAAGGTCTGCGTCAGCATGCGCTTGGAGATGTCCGGGATCGCGCGCTGAACGGCGCTGAAGCGGTGCGGCCCGTTCGCCAGTGTGACCAGGATCAGCGTGGACCACTTGTCCCCGATCCGGTCGAGCACATCGCGCACCGGGCACTGCGGATCGACCGTCCAAGGGGCCTGTTGCACCCGACGGAAGGCGGGCCGGCTGGGGTCGCCCGTGGATGCTGTGACGGCTACTTTGATCTCACCCTGTCCCAAAATTCTGCCTCCTTCACAACGCTGATGGTCTCTCCTACGATCATTGGTCTCGATTTTAGACCACCAAGGAAATGACCATGTCTGCTACCCCCAAGCTATTCGTCACCGGCGCCACCGGCCAACTCGGCGGCCACGTCATCGACGTGCTGCTCGAAACGCTGCCCGCCAGCGCCATCGTCGCAGGCGTGCGCGATCCCGCCCAGGAAGGCGGGGCCGCCGCCGTGCTGCGTGCCAAGGGCGTGGAGACCCGGGAGGCCGACTACACCCGACCCGATACCCTGGCGCGCGCCTTCCACGGCATCGATCGGCTGCTGCTCGTCTCCAGCAGCGACAACGGCAAGCGCAAGCCGCAGCATCGCAACGTCGTCAACGCCGCGAAGGCGGCCGGCGTGGGCCTGATCGCCTACACCAGCATTCTGCGCGCGGACACCTCGCCGCTCTGGCTCGCGCAAGAGCATCTCGATACGGAGACGGCCCTGGCGGAGAGCGGCGTGCCGTTCGTGCTGCTGCGCAACGGTTGGTACAACGAAGTGTTCACCTGGCGCCTGCCGCTTGCCATGAAGC
>NZ_JASGDA010000068.1:0-24215 GCF_047607405.1 Acidovorax sp.
AGCGGCAGCCCCGCCCGCACCCCGGGCCTCGGCTGCGGCGCCAGCGCCCGGCGTGGCGCCATCCCAGGCCGACCTGCCCGACGCCGTGCGCGCGCAGCTGCCCGCGCTCAAGATCTCGGGCGCCACGCATTCCAACAACCCGGCCTACCGCATGGCCATCGTCAACGGCCAGGTGCTGCACGAGGGCGACGAGGCCGCGCCCGGCCTGCGGCTGGAGCGCATCGAGCCGGGCCGCACCGTGTGGTCGTTCCAGGGCCTGCGCTACGCCGTGGCGTCGCAATGATTGGATTTCAAGCCAAATTGGCCTCTAGCGCTTATGCAGCAAGCACAAACAGCTATTGAAATAAGAGCAATTGGTGCGTTTCATGAACCAAGACCTGTCCCTGCATCAGCGGCGCCGCCCGCCCACGGCCGAGGAGCTGGAGGGCATTCCCTGGCTGGCCGCGCTGCGCCCGGGCGAGCGCGAGCGCGCCGTGGCAGCGCTGCTGGTGGGCGACGCCAAGGCGGGTGACTACGTGTGCCGCGTGGGCAGGCCCGTGACCTACTGGTTCGGCCTGGTGGAGGGCTTGCTCAAGATGAGCAGCGACAGCGCCCAGGGCCAGACCATGACCTTGTCCGGCGTGCCGCCCGGCGGCTGGTTCGGCGAGGGCACGGCCTTGAAGCGCGAGCCCTACCGCTACAACATCCAGGCGCTGCGCAAGAGCGTGGTGGCGGGCCTGCCCATCGACACCTTCCACTGGCTGCTGGACCACTCCATCGGCTTCAACCGCTTCGTGATGAACCAGCTCAACGAGCGCCTGGGCCAGTTCATCGCCGCCCGCGAGATCGACCGCCTGGGCAGCCCCGACGTGCGCGTGGCGCGCAGCCTGGCGGCGCTGTTCAACCCCGTGCTCTACCCCGGCGTGGGCGAGGTGCTGCGCATCACGCAGCAGGAGCTGGCCTACCTGGTGGGCCTGTCGCGCCAGCGGGTGAACGAGGCCCTGGCGGCGCTGCAGGCCCAGGGCGCCATCCGCGTGGAATACGGCGGCCTGCGCGTGCTGGACCTGGCGGCGCTGCGCTTCAGCGTCTTCGCGCTGCAAGAGCGGTAGGCCAGCGGCGACAATACGCGCCACCATGCCGCCGCCCGCCCCCCGTCCCGCCCGCCCGGTGCTGCGCCGCCCGGCCCAGCCCGCCGCTGCCCCCGTACCCGTTCCCGCCCCCGCCAGGCCCGCCCCGGCGGCCACCTCGCGCCTGAACAAGCGCATGGCCGAGCTGGGCCTGTGCTCGCGGCGCGAGGCGGACGACTGGATCGCCCGGGGCTGGGTCCGGGTCAACGGCCAGGTGGCGGCCATGGGCGTGCAGGTGGCCCCCACGGACCGCATCGAGGTGGACCAGGCCGCCCAGGGCCAGCAGGGGCAGCGCGTCACCATCTTGCTGAACAAGCCCATGGGCTACGTGAGCGGCCAGGCCGAGGACGGGCACACGCCCGCCGTGGCGCTGGTCAACCCGCGCACCCACTGGCAGGGCGACGCCAGCCGCACCCGCTTTTCGCCGCAGCAGCTGCGGGGCCTCGCGCCCTGCGGGCGGCTGGACATCGACTCCGTGGGCCTGCTGGTGCTCACGCAGGACGGGCGCATCGCGCGCCAGCTCATCGGCGAGGACTCCCTGGTGGACAAGGAATACCTGGTGCGCGTGGAGTACGGCGGCGTCGCCACGGACGTGCAGGCCGCCTTCCCGCGCGAGCAGCTCGCGCGCCTGCGCCACGGCCTGTCGCTGGACGGCCAGCCGCTCAAGCCCGCCCAGGTGGACTGGCAGAACCCCGAGCAGCTGCGCTTCGTGCTCACCGAGGGCAAGAAGCGCCAGATCCGCCGCATGTGCGAGCTGGTGGGCCTGAAGGTGGTGGGGCTCAAGCGCATCCGCATCGGCCGCATCGCGCTGGGCAGCCTGCCGGTGGGGCAGTGGCGCTACCTGGGGCCCAACGAGCGGTTCTGACTCGGACGGAACAGGGGTGCCGTTGTTGTCGCTGCTCCGCTACGATATGCCGCTTGTAACAAGGAGACGCTCGTGAGCGACCTGAAGAAATACCGCCTGGTGACCCGCAGCGACTTCGACGGCCTGGTCTGCGCCGTGCTGCTCAACGAGCTGGACCTCATCGACGAGATCACCTTCGTCCACCCCAAGGACATGCAGGACGGCAAGGTGCCCATCACCGACCGCGACATCACCACCAACCTGCCCTACGTGCCGGGCGCGCACCTGGTGTTCGACCACCACGAGTCCGAGATGGTGCGCAACTCCGGGCGGCGCGACGAGAACCACGTCATCGACGCGCATGCCCCCTCGGCGGCGCGCGTGGTCTATAACTACTACGGCGGCAAGGCCGCGTTCCCGCGCATCACCGACGAGATGATGGCCGCCGTGGACCAGGCCGACTCGGCCCAGTACTCGCGCGAGGACATCCTCGACCCCCAGGGCTGGGTGCTGCTGAACTACCTGATGGATTCGCGCACGGGCCTGGGGCGCTTTCGCGACTTCCGCATCAGCAACTACGCGCTGATGATGGACCTGATCAAGTACTGCCGCGACCACAGCATCGACCAGATCCTGGCGCTGCCCGACGTGCAGGAGCGCATCGCCCTGTACCGCGAGCACGCGCCCAAGGCGCGCGAGCAGATCCTGCGCTGCGCCATCCGCATCGGCAAGCTGGTGGTGCTGGATTTGCGCGACGAGGAGGTCATCTGGGCCACCAACCGCTTCATGATCTATGCGCTGTTCCCGGACTGCAACATCTCCATCCACGTGGTGTGGGGGCTGCAGAAGCAGAACACGGCGTTCGCCACCGGCAAGTCCATCCTGGACCGCAGCAGCCGGGTCCACGTGGGCAACCTGATGCTGGAGTTCGGCGGCGGCGGCCATGCGGCGGCGGGCACCTGCCAGGTACCCAACGACAAGGCCGACCTGCTGATGCAGACGCTGGTGCGGCGCATCACCGCCGAGACTTGAAACCCCGCTGACCGCCCCCACATGAGCCCGCGCAAGCGCTTCACGGCGCTGCGCGGGCTTTTTTCCGTACCTACACACCAGAACACCATGAGCACGAAACAAACCCTGTCGTTCCAGGCCGAGGTCGCCCAGCTGCTGCACCTCGTCACGCACTCGCTGTATTCCAACCAGGAAATCTTTTTGCGCGAGCTGATCTCCAACGCATCGGACGCCTGCGACAAGCTGCGCTTCGAGGCGCTGAACAACAACGCCTTGTACGAGGACGCGCCCAACCTCGAAGTGCGCGTGAGCTTCGACAAGGCCGCCAAGACGCTCACCATCACCGACAACGGCATCGGCATGAGCCAGCAGGAGGCCATAGACCACCTGGGCACCATCGCCAAGAGCGGCACCAAGGACTTCATGACCAAGCTCTCGGGCGACCAGAAGGCGGACGCGCAGCTCATCGGCCAGTTCGGCGTGGGCTTCTACTCGGGCTTCATCGTGGCCGACAGGATCACCGTCGAGTCGCGCCACGCGGGCCTCAAGGCTGAAGAAGGCGTGCGCTGGACCAGCAGCGGCACGGGCGACTTCGAGGTCGAGACCATCACCCGCGCCCAGCGCGGCACCAGCATCATCCTGCACCTGCGCGACGACGCCGGGGAGTACCTGAACGCCTGGAAGCTCAAGCAGGTCATCGCCAAATACTCCGACCACATCAGCCTGCCCATCCTCATGGAAAAAGAGGAGTGGAAAGAGGGCGAGAAGGAAGGCGAGCCCGGCGGCATGGTCAAGACGGGCGAGTGGGAAACCGTCAACAAGGCCAGCGCCCTGTGGACGCGCCCCAAGAAGGACATCACCGACGCGCAGTACGCCGACTTCTACAAGGCCATCAGCCACGACCACGAGGCCCCGCTGACCTGGGCGCACAACCGCGTGGAGGGCAACACCGAGTACACGCAACTGCTCTACATCCCCGCCAAGGCGCCGTTCGATCTGTGGAACCGCGACAAGAAGGCGGGCGTGAAGCTCTACGTCAAGCGCGTGTTCATCATGGACGACGCCGAGGCGCTGATGCCCACCTACCTGCGCTTCGTCAAGGGCGTGATCGACTCGGCCGACCTGCCGCTGAACGTGAGCCGCGAGCTGCTGCAGGAAAGCCGCGACGTGCGCGCCATCCGCGAAGGCAGCACCAAGCGCGTTCTGAGCATGCTGGAAGACCTGGCCAAGCACGACAAGCATGAGTCGGCCACCGATGCCGAGGGTGTAACCGACGTGGTGAGCGACGAGGACAAGGCCAAGGAAGGCAAGTACACCGCGTTTTACAGCGAGTTCGGCGCGGTGCTGAAAGAGGGCCTGGGCGAAGACTTCGCCAACCGCGAGCGCCTGGCCAAGCTGCTGCGCTTTGCCAGCACCGCCAGCGACACGGTGAGCGTGGGCTTTGCCGACTACAAGGCGCGCATGAAGGACGGCCAGGAGGCCATCTACTACATCACCGCCGACACGCTGGCGGCGGCCAGGAACAGCCCGCAGCTCGAAGTCTTCAAGAAGAAGGGCATCGAGGTGCTGCTGATGACCGACCGTGTGGACGAGTGGGCGCTGAACTACCTGCACGAGTTCGACGGCACGCCGCTGCAAAGCGTCGCCAAGGGCGCGGTGGATTTGGGCAAGCTGCAGGACGAGGCCGAGAAGAAGGCCGCAGAGGAAGCCGCCGAGGCTTTCAAGCCCGTGCTCGCCAAGCTGAAAGAAGCCCTGAAGGACAAGGCCGAGGACGTGCGCGTGACCACGCGCCTGGTGGACTCCCCCGCCTGCCTGGTGGTGCAGGACGACGGCATGAGCACCCAGCTCGCGCGCCTGCTCAAGCAGGCGGGCCAGCAGGCGCCCGAGACCAAGCCCGTGCTCGAAGTGAACGCCGAACACGCCCTGGTCAAGAAGCTCGACGGCAGCGTGCATTTCCACGACCTGGCCCACATCCTGTTCGACCAGGCCCTGCTGGCCGAAGGCGGCCTGCCCGACGACCCGGCGGCCTACGTGCGGCGGGTGAATGCGCTGCTGGTGTGAGCAGAGAAAATAATGGTCAAATCGGCCTCCAGCGCTTATCCAGAAAGCGCAAGCAGCTATTGTTTGTATAGCTAAACCTGCGCGCCGCCGTGCGCGGCGCGCAGCGCATCCAGGCTGCGCAGGGCGCAATCGCGCAGCTCCTGCAGCAGCGGGCCCAGGTCCTGCGCGTTCTCCCCTTGCTTGATGGCCGTCTCCAGCGTCTGGGCCACTTCGCCCAGGCGCTGCAGCCCGAAGCTGCCCACCGTGCCGCCCAGGTCGTGCGCCTCTTTGCGCAGGCGCTCCAGGTCGCTCGCGGCGGCGGCCTGGTCCATGCGCTGCAGCCGGTCCAGGCAGTCCTGCTCGAACATGCCCAGCAGGCTTTGCAGCCGCGCTGGCGGCAGCGACTGGCGCATCTCGTCGAGAAACGACGGGTCGAAGTCAAGGCGCTCCCCGCGCGGCGCGTTCAGCTCGATGGCCGCCGGTATGTGGCGCGGCGTCGCAGGCCCGGCGCCCGGCGCCAGCCAGCGCGACAGCGTGGCCCACAGCACGCTCTCCAGCACCGGCTTGGTCAGGTGGTCGTCCATGCCCGCCTCGCGCGTGCGCTCGATGTCGCGCGGCGTGGCGTTGGCCGTCATGGCGATGATGGGCAGGCGCGCGAAGCGCGGCGTTGCGCGCAGCGCGCGGGCGGCGGTGAGGCCGTCCATCACCGGCATCTGCATGTCCATGAGCACGGCGGCGTAGGTGCCGTCGGGTGCGGCCTGCAGCCGCTCGATGGCGGCGGCGCCGCTGTCCGCCTGGTCCACGCGCAGGCCCCCGGCCTCCAGCAGCCCGGCGGCGACCAGCCGGTTCAGCGCGTTGTCGTCCACCAGCAGCACGCGCAGGCCGCGCAGCGCTGCTTGCGGGGCGGCGGCGCGCGGTTGCATGGGCGCGCCACTGTCCTGCGCCGTGGCGCTGCGCTGCACGCGCGCGGTGAACCAGAAGGTGCTGCCTTCGCCCGCCGTGCTGGAGACGCCCACCTCCCCGCCCATGAGCTGCGCCAGCTTGCGCGAGATCGCCAGCCCCAGCCCCGTGCCGCCAAAGCGCCGCGTGATCGAGGCGTCGGCCTGGTGGAAGGCCTGGAACAGCCGGCCCTGCTCCACGGTCGTGAGGCCGATGCCCGTGTCGCGCACGGCGCCGCGCAGCAGCAGGCCCTGCGCGTCCTCGCCCGCGAGCTGCAGGTGGATGCGCACCTGGCCCTGCGCGGTGAACTTGAGGGCGTTGTTGACGTAGTTGATGAGGATCTGGCCCACGCGGTGCGGGTCGCCCCAGACCACGGGCGGCACGTCGCTGTCCACCTCCACGTGCAGCGCCAGGCCCTTGGCCTGCGCTCTTTCGGCGAACAGGTCGGCAGCGTCGGCCATGAGCTGGCGCGGCTGGAAGCTGGTGGACTCCAGCACCAGGTGGCCGCCGTCCACCTTCGAAAAATCCAGGATGTCGTTGATCACGGCGAGCAGGTGGCGGCCCGCGCGGTGCATCTTCTCCACGCGCTCGCGCTGCGCGGCGTCCAGCCGCTCCTTCAGCGCCAGTTGCGTCAGGCCCAGGATGGCGTTCAGCGGCGTGCGGATCTCGTGGCTCATCATCGCCAGGAACTCGGCCTTTTCTTCCGCCGTGCGCTCGGCGGCCTCCTTGGCCAGGGCCAGGATCTGCTGCTGGTGCTCGCGCTCCACCACCTCCAGCGCCAGGCGGTCGGCGCGCTGCATGCTGTCCTTGAACACCTGCAGCGCCTGCGCCATGGTGCCCACCTCGTCGCGCCGCCCGGTGCCCTGCACCACGGCGTCGTAGGCCCGCTGCGTCAACTGCTGCATGCTGTGCGTGAGCCGCGTGATGGGCCGCGAGATCTGGTGTACGCCCACCCAGGCCGACAGCGCGATCACGAACACCAGCCCCAGCCCGCCGGCCAGCGCCGTCGCCACCAGCGTGGTGCGCGTGGTGCGGCCCAGCGCCAGCGAGGACTGCCGAAAGCCCGTCACCGAGCGCTCGCGCAGCTGCCGCATCTCCTGCTGCAGGGCGTGCAGCACGGGCTCGAACTCGTCGTGGATGATCTGCAGCGCCCGGTCCCCGCGCCAGCGCGCCGCCGCCTCGACGATGCGCCGCGCCAGCAGGAAGGACGTGTCCGCCCGCTGGCGGATGGACGAGAGCGGCGCCGCCTCGTCCGGCATCAGCGCCAGCGCGTCGGCGATGCGGCCATGGAACTGGCCCTGCAGCCGCTCCAGCGACGCGAGTTCCGCGCGCATGGCTGTCTCCTCCTGCGCCGCGAGCACCGCGTACACCAGCCGGCTCGACTCCGTGAGCAGCAGCGCCGCGTCGCTGACGTGCAGCGCGCCCTGCGCCTCCTTGTCGATCAGCGCGGCGTACTGCCCGTCGATGCTGCGCATCTGGCCCATGGAATACACCGCGATCACCACCGAGATCGCCCCCATCAGGGCCACCAGGAACACGATCTTGGCCGTCAGGCGCCAGTGGGAGAAGTTCAGGCCGTGCATCATGGCTTGCGGGTCCTCGGTCGAAGGAAGAAAGGGGCCGTGATGACACCCACAACGGGGCGCATCGCCAGTCGCCTTGTGCGAAAGGTCGGCGCTTGCTGACGGAGTATGGCCGCGCGGCTTGACGTTCGCCTGCTGCACAGGGAGTGTCGGCAGAGGGAGCCGACCGTGTACAGCTACCAGGCGGGTTCGCTGGTGCTGCCGACGCTGGTGCCCATTTTGCTGTGGCTGCGGATGGGCAAAAGGCTTGTGGCCGAGGTGGTGTGGGTGTGGGTGCTGCCGCCGCCAGTGGTGTCGGCGCCGGTATCGACCGCATCCAGCCGGTAGCCCATGCCATAGATGGACGAGATGGTGTAGCCGTTGGCTTCGGTCAGCGCCAGCTTGGTGCGCAGGCGCGAGATGTGGGTGTCGAGCGAGCGCGAGGGCCCTTTGTCAACGACGACGCCCCACACCGCTTCGCGCAGGTGCGCGCGCGACAGCAGGCGGCCCGCGTTGCGGAACATGAACAAGGCCAGCTCGTACTCGCGGTTCTTGAGCTCGACCGGCTCGCCGCGCACGGTCAGCGAGCGCTTGCCCTCGTCGAAATGGTAGGTGCCGAACACCAGGCGCGACCCCATGGCCTCGGGGAAGGCGCGGCGCAGCAGCGCCGATATGCGGGCCACCAGCTCGCCCATGCGCAGCGGCTTGGACATGAAGTCGTCCGCCCCGCTGGACAGGGCCTCGATCACGTCGCGCTCGTCGCTGCGGCGGGTGATGAACAGCACCGGCACGTTGGGCCCGGCCATCTGCCGGGCGGTGCGCACGACCTGGGTGCCTTCCATGTCGGGCAGGTGCCAGTCCACCATCAGCAGGTCGAAAGTCTCGTGCCGCAAGTCCTTGAGCAGGGCGCTGCCGCTGGCGTAGGCGTGGCACACGTGCTGGTGCCGCTCCAGCGTGGCTTTGAGCAGGTCCAGCAAAATGGGATCGTCGTCCAGGACAGCGATGCGCATGGTGGTCGGGGCAGCGGAAAAAAGGCGCGTAAAGATGTGTGAGGCGCCGATACTGCCCCACATACAGCCCCTGCGCGCAGGCCGTGACAATCGTTTGCAAAACTCCTCACGCGGGCAGGGGCGGCTCCTGCATGGCCTCGATCTGCTCCACCAGCATGTCCACCTGCCCGCGCCAGTAGTCGCTGCTGCCGAACCACGGAAAGTTGGCCGGGAAGATCGGGTCCTGCCAGCGCCGCGCCAGCCAGGCGCTGTAGTGGATGAGGCGCAGCGTGCGCAGCGGCTCGATCAGCGCCAGCTCGCGCCGGTCGAAGCTGCGCAGCTGCTCGTAGCCGTCCAGCAGCGCGCCCAGCTGCTGGGCGCGCTGGCGCCGCTCGCCCGACAGCAGCATCCACAAATCCTGCACGGCCGGGCCGGTGCGCGCGTCGTCCAGGTCCACGAAGTGCGGGCCGCCACGGCCGAATTCGTCCAGCGGCGTCCAGAGGATGTTGCCGGGGTGGCAGTCGCCGTGCAGGCGGATGGGGGCGGCATCCTTCAAGCCAAAAGTGCCTGCAGCGCTTTCCCCATAAGCACTATCAGCTATTAATTTCAGAGCAATATCGCACTGCGTCTTCCAGGCGGCCTGCACGTCCAGCGGGATGATGTCGTGCGCCAGCAGCCAGTCGCGCGATGCCGTGCCGAAGCTGTGCAGGTCCAGCGCGGGCCGCTGGACGAAGGGCCGGGCGGCGCCCACGGTGTGGATGCGGGCCAGGAAGCGACCGATCCATTCCAGCACCTCGAAGTCGTCCAGCTCGGGCTGGCGCCCGCCGCGCCAGGGGCTGACCGAGAACGCGAAGCCGCCCTGCGCATGCAGCGTGCGGCCTTGCAGCGCCAGCGGGCCGACGGCGGGCACCTCGGCGGCCATCAGCTCTGCGGCGAAGGCGTGTTCTTCCAGGATTTGCGCCTCGCTCCAGCGCCCGGGCCGGTAGAACTTGGCGACCACGCGCTGGCCGTCTTCCAGCGTGACCTGATAGACGCGGTTCTCGTAGGACGACAAGGCCATCAGGCGCCCGTCGCCGTACAGGCCCACGCTGGCCAGTGCGTCGAGCACGGCGTCGGGGGTGAGGGCGGCGTAGGGGTGGGCGTTGTCTGGCACGGTCATGCCCGATTGTCGCCGTCGCCCGACGGGGCCGAGGCCGGGCCCCGTGGGTTTTGAATGAAATAGGCCACCAGCGCTTATGCAGCAAGCACTAGCAGCTATGATTTCAGGAGTATCAGGCCAGCGTGATGGTCACGTCGATGTTGCCGCGCGTGGCGTTGGAGTAGGGGCAGACCTGGTGGGCGGCGTCCACCAGCTTCTGGGCCGTGGCCTGGTCCAGCCCGGGCAGGCTGACCTTCAGGCGCGCGGCGATGCCGTAGGCGTTGGGGATGGGGCCCAGGTCCACCTCGGCGGCTATGGACACGTCCTGCGGCACGGCGATGCCGATCTTGCCGCCCACGGCCTTCATGGCGCCGATGAAGCAGGCCGCGTAGCCCGAGGCGAACAACTGCTCGGGGTTGGTGCCGGTGCCGGGCGTGCCGGGCGGGGAGAGCTTCACGTCCAAGCGACCGTCATCGGTCTTGGCGGCGCCGTCGCGCCCGCCGGTCACGTGGGCGCGGGCGGTGTACAGGACTTTTTCGAGTTGCGTCATGGTGTTTTCCTTCGGTGGTGGGTGCCCGCTGCCGGGCGTTGGGGGGAAGGGGATCAGCGCTGCGCGAGCCGGTCGCGCAGCCGCTGGAGTTCGGCGGTGAGCGCCGTCAGCTCGGGGATGGTGCATTGGCTGCTTTCCAGCACGCAGGGCGGAATGCGCTCGGCCGCATCGCGCAGCGCGCGGCCTGCCGGGGTGAGGGTGATGCGCACGCGGCGCTCGTCCTGCACGTCGCGCAGCCGGGCGATCAGGCCCTGCGCCTGCAGGCGCTTGAGCAGCGGCGTGAGCGTGCCGGAGTCGAGGAACAGGCGCTCGCCCAGCTCGGACACGGCCAGGCCGTCGCGCTCCCACAGCACCAGCATGGCGAGGTACTGCGGGTAGGTAAGGCCGATGGCGTCGAGCAGGGGCTTGTACAGCTTGGTCATCGCCAGCGACGCGGAATACAGCGCAAAGCAGACCTGGTTGTCCAACTGCAGCGCGGCGGGGCTGGCGGTGGCGGCGTTATTGGCGTGGGGCATGGCACAAATTATATCGAGCAATTTAATTGTGTGCAATTCAATAGTGCAAAAAACCCTTGAACCCCGCATGTTCCCGGTCGGAAATGGTTGCAGGATGTAAATTCGGGGCCATGGCAATCTGCCGGGGAGACAACATGTTCGAATGGTTGCGCGCTCTGGGGCGCTGGGCGGGTCGGCCCACGCAGAAAAACATGGCCGTGCGCGGGCGCCTGCGCGACCTGGTGGTCAGCGCGCGCGACGGCAGCATCCGCACCGCCATCAACGCCGCCCGGCTGCGCAAGGACGTGGACCTGTCGCTGGCCAAGGCACGCCAGCAGCACCAGGACGCCACCGAGCTGGCCCAGGCATCGGGCCAGGTCCGCGAGCTCTCCACGGCGGTGAACAGCGGCACCATCGACATTGCCGACACGTCCCAGCGCAACCTGGCCAGCGCCCTGCAGGCCATGGACGAGCTGGCCCGGCTGGAAAACCGCATGCGCGAGATCCAGGCGCAGGCCGACGGCTTCACCCGCACGGTGGAGCAGCTGGCCGCGCATTCGCAGTCGATTGGCGAGTTCGGCGGCATCATCCAGTCCATCGCGCAGCAGACCAACCTGCTGGCCGTCAACGCCGCCATCGAGGCCGCGCGCGCGGGGGCGGCGGGCCGGGGCTTTGCCGTGGTGGCGGGCGAAATCCGGCGGCTGGCCCAGCTCGTGAACGAGGAGACGGCCAAGATCAACCACAAGAGCGCCGAGATGGGCGAGCTGGTGGAGTCCACGACGGCCGCCACGCGGGGCATTCACGACGGCGTACACCTGTCCACGCAGGAAATCGCGGGAACCGCGCAGCAGTTCAAGACCTTCGTGCAGGACTTTGAACGCATGACGGCGACGGTGCGCGAGATGGCGTCGGCCATGCAGTCCCTGGACGCCATCAACCAGGCAATGGACGGCAAGATCGCCACCGTGGCCGCCGCCGCGCGCGAGGCGGGCGAGGCCATGGTCACGGCCTCGCAGCGCGTGGACGCCGTGCGGCAGGCCACCGAGGAGAGCCAGGCGGTGCTGGCCGAATTCCGCACCGGCGACACGGCATTCGACGCGCTGGCCGAGGCCACCGAGGCCCTGCGCCGCGAGGTCACGGCCTACCTGTCGCAGCAGGCCGCGCGCGGCATCGACGTGTTCGACCAGAACTACCAGCGCATTCCCCACAGCGACCCGCCGCGCTACACCACCGCGTACGACAGTGCCGTGGAGCAGGCGCTGCAGGCCATCTTCGACCGCCTGCTGCGCACGCTGGACGGCTGCGCCTACGCCCTGGCCGTGGACAACAAGGGCTACGCCCCGGCGCACAACCAGAAGTTCTCGCAGCCGCCCACGGGCGACCGCGACGTGGACCTGGTCCGCACCCGCCACAAGCGCATCTTCGACGACCCCGTGGGCGCCAGGCTGGCGCGCAACACCCAGCCGTTTTTGTTCCAGACCTACCTGCGCGACACGGGCGAGGTCGTCAACGACCTCTCCATGCCGGTGATGATCGGCGGCCGGCACTGGGGCGCGGTGCGGGTGGGGTTCGACTCCAGCCGCCTGAACAAGGGGTAATCAATAGCTGTAAACGCCCCGGCCCGTCTTGCGGCCCAGGCGGCCCGCGGCCACCATCTCCTTGAGCAGCGGGCAGGCGCGGTACTTGCTGTCGCCGAACTCGGCCAGATAGACATCCATCACCGCCAGGCACACGTCCAGGCCGATCATGTCGGCCAGGGCCAGCGGGCCGATGGGCTGGTTGCAGCCGAGCTTCATGCCCGCGTCGATGTCCTCGGGCGTCGCCAGGCCCTCGGCCAGCACGAAGAAGGCTTCGTTGATCATGGGCACCAGGATGCGGTTGACCACGAAGCCCGGCGCGTTCTTCACGGTGATGGGGCTCTTGCCCAGGCGCTCGGCCAGGGCCTTCACGGCGTCGTGCGTCGCGTCGCTGGTCTGCAGGCCGCGGATGATCTCCACCAGCGCCATCATCGGCACGGGGTTGAAGAAGTGCATGCCGATGAAGCGGTCGGCGCGCGACGTGGCGGTCGCCAGCTTGGTGATGGAGATGGACGAGGTGTTGGAGGCCAGGATCACCTCGGGCGCCACCAGCGCGTCCACCTGCTTGAGGATTTTCAGCTTCAGCTCGTAGTTCTCGGTGGCGGCCTCTATCACGATCTGCGCGGCCTTCAGGTCGTCGTAGCTCGTGGAACCCTGGATGCGCACCAGGGCCGCGTCCTTGTCGGCGGCGGTGATCTTTTCCTTCTTGATGAGGCGGTCCAGGCTGCCCGCCACGGTGGCGATGCCTTTTTGCACGGCGGCGTCGGAGATGTCCACCATCACCACGCCGATGCCCGCCACCGCACACGCCTGCGCGATGCCGTTGCCCATGGTGCCTGCGCCGATGATGCCGACGGTGGTGATCGTCATATAGAGAGCTTTCTTTAAAGTGGAGGGGATGCCGCCAATGGTACGTCGCCCGCGTTAAGGTGCGGCGGGAGACAACAACACCCGAGACAACCCATCATGTTCGACTACATCATCATCGGCGGCGGCTCCGCAGGCAGCGTGCTCGCCGGGCGCCTTTCCGAAGACCCCGCCGTGCGCGTGTGCCTGCTCGAAGCGGGCCCTGCCGACAGCAGCGTCTTCATCCACTGCCCTGCGGGCCTGGCCGTGATGGCGAAGTTCGAGCTGAACGGCTGGGGCCTGAACACCACGCCCCAGCCCGCGCTGAACAACCGCCGGGGCTACCAGCCGCGCGGCAAGGTGCTGGGGGGATCCAGCTCCATCAACGCCATGGTCTATATACGCGGCCAGCACGCCGACTACGACCACTGGGCTGCGCAGGGCAACCCCGGCTGGGGCTGGAACGACGTGAAACCGTACTTCATCCGCGCCGAGAACAACGAGCGCGGCGCCGACCCTTGGCACGGCCAGGGCGGCCCGCTGAACGTGGCCGACTTGCGCTCGCCCCACCGCTTCAGCCAGTTGTTCACCGAGGCGGGCGTGCAGGCGGGCCACCCGCACAACCGCGACTTCAACGGCGCGCTGCAAGAAGGCGTGGGCCTGTACCAGGTCACGCACAAGAACGGCGAGCGCCACAGCGCGGCCAAGGGCTACCTCACGCCGCACCTGTCGCGGCCCAACCTGCAGGTCGTCACCGGCGCGCACGCCACGCGCATCCTGTTCGACGGCAAGCGCGCCGTGGGCGTGGAATACCGCCAGGGCGGGGCGCTGCACCAGGTCAAGGCCGCGCGCGAGGTGCTGCTGAGCGCGGGCGCCATCCTCTCGCCGCAGCTGCTCATGCTCTCGGGCGTGGGGCCGGGCGCGCAGCTGCAGCGCCACGGCATCGCCGTGCTGCACGACCTGCCCGGCGTGGGCGCGCACCTGCACGACCACCCGGACGTGGTGCAGGTGCTCGACGCGCCAGACCTCACCGACCTGTTCGGCCTGTCGCTCACCGGCATGGCGCGCACCGCGCGCGGCATGCTCGAATGGCGTCGGCACCGCACCGGCATGCTGACCACCAACTTTGCCGAGGCGGGCGGCTTCATCAAGAGCGACCCGAGCGAGCCCGTGCCCGACCTGCAACTGCACTTCGTGGTCGGCAAGCTGGTGGACCATGGCCGCAAGACGGTGTTCGGCCACGGCTACTCGGGCCACGTGTGCGTGCTGCAGCCCAAGAGCCGGGGCAGCGTGCAACTGGCCAGCAGCAACCCGCTGGACCTGCCCCTGGTGGACCCGGCCTTCCTGGCCGACCCCGACGACATGCGCCGCATGGTGCGCGGCTTCAAGCGCCTGCGCGAAATCCTCTCGCAGCCCGCGCTGGCGCAATACGGCGCCAAGGAGCTGGAGTCCTCGCGCAACGCGCGCACGGACGAGGAGATCGAGCAGTTCATCCGCCAGTACGCCGACACCATCTACCACCCCGTGGGCAGCTGCCGCATGGGGCCCGGGCCGATGGACGTGGTGGATGCCGAGCTGCGCGTACACGGCCTGCAAGGCCTGCGCGTGGTGGACGCATCCATCATGCCGCGCATCGTCAGCGGCAACACCAACGCGCCCACGGTGATGATTGCCGAAAAGGCCGTGGACCTGCTGCGTGCGGCGGCAGCCTGAAGATTTTGGTAAAAATGGCCTGTAGCGCTTGATGGACAAGCGCTGATAGCTATGTTTTTGATAGCTAATGCGGTGTCGCAGCGCCGGGTTCAGGGCGCGGCCACCAGGCAGCCGCGCGCGGACTTGGCTTCGTACAGGGCGGCGTCGGCGCGCGCCAGCAGCGCGGCCAGGCTCGTTTCCTGCGGGGCGAGCGCGGCCACGCCAGCGCTGTAGTTCAGTGCGAAGCCCAGCTCGGCCAGGCTGGCGTCGCGCAGGCGCCGTCGCAGGCGGCGGTCGAACGAATCGACGGTGGGTGCGGCGCTGTGCAGCATCAGCACGCCGAACTCCTCGCCGCCCAGGCGGCCGATGAGGTCGCCGCTGCGGCAGGTGTCGTTCAGCAGCCGCGCAAAGAGCTTGAGCGCGCGGTCGCCGGTGCCGTGGCCGTGGGTGTCGTTGACCTGCTTGAAATGGTCCAGGTCCAGCATCAAGGCGGTGAGCGGCAGGCCGTGGCGCGCGGCGTGGGCGATCAGGCCCTCGCCCTGGCCGGTGAAGCCGCGCCGGTTGAGCACGCCGGTGAGGGCATCGGTCATGGCCAGCGCGCGCAACTTCTGCTCGGCCTCGGAGCGCCAGGCTACCAGCAGGGCCACGGCGCTGAGCATGAGGCTGACGTTGGCCGCCAGCCCGGCGGCCAGGTTGACCGGGTGTGGCGTGTGGAAGCTCGGGTACTGGTCGGTGAACGCGCCCAGAAGCCCGCGCGCCAGCGTGAAGGCGGCCATGGCCAGCAGGCAGCCCAGCAGCACGCTGCGCCAGCGCAGGCTGGCGGGGGTGCGCGGGTACAGCGTGGCGCGCGCCACGATGCACAGGATGACCGCCAGCAGGCTGTTGGACCAGCCCACGCGCCAGGCGTAGTGGCCGTAGCCCAGCCCGTAGCCCAGAGGGGCCAGCACCACCAGCGCCAGCAGCGGCCAGCGCAGCGGGCGCGGGCCCAGCCATTCTTCGAGCGCGCGGTACAGCGCCCACTGCGCCACTGCGTGGCAGGCCACGGCCAGGGTGGACAGGGCCTGGTCCCAGAACACGGCGGAGGCGATGAACGCCGCCCAGGCCACGGCCTGCAGCAGCAAGGCGGCCTGCGCGGCCCGTGCGGCGCGGCTCACGTCGCGGCCCATGATGAGCGGCAGCACCGCCGACACCATGAACAGGTTGGCCGCCATGACGGCCATGAGCGTGAGGAAGTCCAGCGGCATCGGTGCGCAAAAGGGCGTTTACTGGAACGCCACCTCGGCGAAGCTGCGCAGCTTGCGGCTGTGCAGGCGGTCCACGCCGCCCGCGCGCAGGATGTCGATGGCGCGCATGCCGATGCGCAGGTGCTGATCCACGCGCTCGCGGTAGAAGTGGTTGGCCATGCCGGGCAGCTTGATCTCGCCGTGCAGGGGCTTGTCGGAGACGCACAGCAGGGTGCCGTAGGGCACGCGAAAGCGAAAGCCGTTGGCGGCGATGGTGGCCGACTCCATGTCCAGCGCCACGGCGCGGCTCTGGCTGAAGCGGCGCTGGGGCAGGTTGTCGGGCAGCAGCTCCCAGTTGCGGTTGTCGGTGCTGGCGACGGTGCCGGTGCGCATCACGCGCTTCAGGTCCGCGCCGCCGATCTGCGTCACGTCGGCCACGGCCTGCTGCAGCGCGAGCTGGATCTCGGCCAGCGCCGGGATGGGCACCCACAGCGGCAGCTCCTCGTCGAGCACGTGGTCCTCGCGCACGTAGGCGTGGGCCAGCACGTAGTCGCCGAGCTGCTGGCTGTTGCGCAGGCCCGCGCAGTGGCCCAGCATCATCCAGGCGTGGGGGCGCAGCACGGCGATGTGGTCGGTGATGGTCTTGGCGTTGGCCGGGCCGACGCCGATGTTGACCATGGTGATGCCGCTGCGGTCGGCGCGCACCAGGTGGTAGGCGGGCATCTGCGGCAGGCGCGGCGGGGCGGCGCCGAGGTCGTCGCCCGGCTCGGCGGCCAGGCCCGTGCGGCGCGTGACCACGTTGCCCGGCTCGATGAAGGCGACGTATTCGCTGTCCTCCTTGGCCATCTCGGCATGTCCCAGGCGCACGAACTCGTCGATGTAGAACTGGTAGTTGGTGAACAGCACGAAGTTCTGGAACCACTCGGGCTGGGTGCCGGTGTAGTGGCGCAGGCGGTGCAGCGAGTAATCCACGCGCGGCGCGGTGAACAGCGACAGCGGCTGCGGGTCGCCGGGGCGGGGCTGCCAGGTGCCGTTGGCGATGCCGTCGTCCATGGACTCCAGGTCGGGCAGGTCGAACACGTCGCGCATGAGCATGCGGCGCTCGGGCGTGAGCGTGCCCTCGATGTGGTCGTGCTCGGCGAACGAGAAGTGGATGGGAATGGGTTGGGCGCTGGTGCCCACTTCCAGCTCCACGCCGTGGCTGGCGCGCAGCAGGCGGAACTGCTCGGCGTAGTAGTGGGCGAACAGGTCGGGGCGCGTCAGCGTGGTCTCGTAGCGGCCCGGGCCCTCGACGAAGCCGTAGGCCAGCTTGGTGTCGTTGCGCGCCACGGTGGCGGTGTGTACGCGCACGAACGGGTAGAAGGCGCGCACGGGGCTCGGCGGCGTCTCGCCCGCCACGAAGCGCTGCATGGCGTCGCGCAGGTGGCCGATCTGCTGGTTATAGATGCGCTGCACCTGGGCCAGGGCGTCGGCAGGGTCGGCGTGGCGGCTGGGGGCGATGAAGTCGGGAATGAGTGGCATGGGGCTATTGTCCATGCCGGCGATGACATCAGACGGGCTTGCTGCCGTAGCTCACCGCGAGCCCCGCGCGCACGTCGTTCTGCACGCCGTAGGGCGGGATGGGGTAGCGCAGCCCGTTGCCCGCCAGGTGCGTGAGGCCGTCGATGGCCTGGGTCAGTTGCGCGGGTTTCAGGGCCATCAGCAGCTCGTCGTCCGGCACGCCGCCGTAGCGCCGCTCGGGAAAGCAGGGCAGGGCCAGGCTGGGCTCGCCGGTGGCGAGCGCGCGGCCCCAGGAGTCGGCGCAGGCCGATTCGCCCACGGCGCCCCATTCGAGCTTTTGGTAGCCCGCCCATTGCAGGCCGTTGATGAGCAAAATCATCTGCGCCGGGTTGGCATACACGAGGCAGATGTCGGGCTCGCCCAGCCGCCCCGACGCGAGGGGCGACACGGCCATGGCGCGGTAGCGGCCATGGGGCACGCAGTGCATGGCGCGCTGGTGCGCGGCGGCGTCCGCCTCGGTGGCGAACCACACGCCCGCGAACGGCTTGCCCGTCAGCCATTCCTCGTCGCGCGGCGCAAGGCCCAGCACCGTGCTGCATTGGGGGCCGACCAGGTCGTCCGCCGTGATGCCCACGGTAAAGCCCAGCCGCGCGGCCTGGCCGACGATCTGGTCGGTGGTGTGGACTGCGCCGGGGCGGCGGATTTTGGGAACGGCCTGCATGTCCTCCACGCGCTCGTAGAGCTTCATGCCGATGGGGGTGGTCTTCAGGCGCAGCAGGCGGAACAGGGCGTCGGCCAGGGCCTGGCCGTCGAAGGCGGGAGATAGGGTCATGGGGGCGTGGGGGGTGATGAATGCGTATGGTTGTCTTCCAGCCAGCGCCGGGCCGCGGCCGCGTCCATGGGGCGCGAGATGAGGTAGCCCTGCGCCAGGTCGCAGCCCAGGCGGCGCAGCAGCGCCAGTTGCTCGGAGGTTTCCACGCCCTCGGCCACGGCCTGCAGTTGCAGGCTGTGGGCGAGCTGGATGATGGCGGTGACGATGGCCACGTCGTCGCTGTCGGCGGGCGTGTCGGTGACGAAGGAGCGGTCCACCTTGAGCCGGTCGATGGGGTAGCGCTTGAGGTAGGCCAGCGACGAGTAGCCGGTGCCGAAGTCGTCCACGGTGACGAGCACGCCCAGGTCGCGCAGCGCCTGCAGCGTGGCGCGGGCCTGGCCGGGCTGCTGCATCAGGGCCGACTCGGTGATCTCCACGTCCAGGTAGCGGGGCTCCAGGCCGGTTTGCCGCAGCACGGCGGCGATGTCGCCCGCCACGTCGCGCTGGCGGAATTCGATGGCCGACAGGTTGACCGCCACGGGCACGCGCGGCAGCCCCGCGTCGTGCCAGGCCCTGGTCTGGCGGCAGGCTTCGCGCAGCACCCAGCGGCCGATGGGCGAGATGAGGCCGCGCGATTCGGCCAGGGGGATGAAGGCGTCGGGCCCCACCAGGCCGCGCTCGGGGTGGCGCCAGCGCACCAGGGCCTCGAAGCCGACCAGCGCGCCCGTGTCCACGCGCACCTGGGGCTGGTAGTGCAGCTCGAAGGCTTCGTGGAAGATGGCCTCGCGCAACTGGTGCTCCAGGTGCAGCAGGTCGGCGGGCCGCCCTTCCATGCCCGGCGCGTAGAAGGCGTGCGCGCCGCGCTCGCTCTCCTTGGCGTGGTGCATGGCCGTGGTGGCGTGGCGCAGCAGCTCGTCGGGGGCGTAGCCGTCCTCGGGGAACAGGCAGATGCCCGTGGATGCCGACAGCGCCAGCGGCACGCCGCCGAGCGTGTAGGCCGCGCCCAGGCGCGCGCGCAGCGCCTCGGTCGTGCGCGCTGCGGCGCTGCGGTCAGGGGTGTCGGGCAACAGGGCCACGAACTGGTCGCCGCCCACGCGGCAGAGAAAGTCCGTGGGGCGCAGGCCGTCCCGCAGGCGCCGGGCGGCCTCGCGCAGCACGGCGTCGCCGGCGCCGTGGCCCAGCGATTCGTTCACGGTCTTGAAATGGTCCACGTCGATGAACAGCACGGCCAGTGGGCGGTGCGCCTGCTGCGCCTCGGCCAGCAGGCGCGTGAGCAGCAGCGTCAGGTGGTGGCGGTTGGGCAGTTGCGTGAGCGGGTCGTGCAGGGCCAGGAAGTTCTCGCGCTCGATGGCCTGGCGCCGCGCCGTGATGTCGCGCACCACCACCACGCGGTAGTCGGCGCCGGTCTGCGGCATGGTCTTGGCAATGGCTTCGACGGGGATGGCGTGGCCTGCCCTGTGGCGCAGGGTGATTTCGTAGGGAGTCTCGCGCTCCTGGCGGCTGTACTCGCGCACGGTGTCGTGGTGCTCGGGCGATATGAAGTCGAGGACGCGGCGCCCGGCGATCTCGTCCAGCGGGTGGCCGAGAAGGCGCTGCAGCGCCTCGTTGGCGTCGATGATGACGCCGCCCCGGTGCAGGACGATGCCCTCCTCGGTCGCGGCGGCGAACTTGCGCATGCGTTCCTCGCTCTGCCGCACGCGGCGCTCGGCCTCCCAGTGGTGGGTGATGTCGTTGATGAGGGCGAACACGCCCAGCAGTGGCGCCTGCTGCGCGCCCGGGTCCGGCGCGAAGTGCGGGATGAGGCGGATCTCCATCATGCGGGCCTCGCCGTCGCTGCGTGTGTGCTCGCGCGTGTACTGCACGCGCTCGCCACGCAAGGTGCGCTCCAGGTGGGGCTGGATGGCCTGCCACGTGGCCTCGCCCAGGTGCTCGCGCGCGGTCTTGCCGATGGCGTCCTGCATCGGTTGGCCGATGTAGCGCGTGTAGCGCTGGCTGGCGAACACGCAGCGCAGGCCGGTGGCTTCGTAGTAGGCCAGCGGCACGGGCATGGAGTCGGCCATGAGCCGCAACTGCGCATCGCCATGGGACGGGTGCGACAGGTCGAGCGGATCGTAGGCGGGGGAGCCCATGGCCTCCTTATAGCGGATCACCCCGGGCTTGGCGAGGGGGAAATCCGCCGTTCAGCCGCGCTGCAGGCGGCTGCGGGCGGCCTCGGCGTCCAGCGGCATGGACTCGATGCGTCCCTGGATCAGGTCGCAGCCCAGGGACTGCAGCAGCGCGCGCTGGGCCTCGGTCTCCACGCCCTCGGCCACGGTGCGCAGCTGCAGGCTGCGGCCCATCTGCACGATGGCGGTGACGATGGCCACGTCGTCGGTGTTGCCCGGCACGTCCATCACGAAGGAGCGGTCGATCTTGAGCTTGTCGATCGGGTAGCGCTTGAGGTAGGCCAGCGACGAGTAGCCGGTGCCGAAGTCGTCGATGGAGATGCCCACGCCCAGGCGCTGCAGCGCGGCCAGCGTCTCCAGCATCTGCGGGCCGTGGTGCATGAGCACGCTTTCGGTCAGCTCGATCTCCAGAAAGCGCGGCGCCAGGCCCGTCTCGGTCAGCACGGCGGCGACTTCGGTGGCGATGTCGCGCTGGCGGAACTCCAGCGCCGACAGGTTCACCGCCACCGGCACCGGGGGCAGGCCCGCGTCGTGCCACGCCTTCAACTGGCGGCAGGCTTCGCGCAGCACCCAGCGACCGATGGCCGAGATGAGCCCGCGCGATTCGGCGAAGCCGATGAAGTCGTCCGGCCCCACCAGGCTGCTGTCGGGCTGGCGCCAGCGCACCAGGGCCTCGAAGCCTTCGAGCCCGCCGTCGGCCAGCCGCACCTGCGGCTGGTAGTGCAGCACGAACGCGCCCTGGGCGATGGCGTCGCGCAGCAGGCGCTCGCGGTGCAGCACCTCCTGGGCCTGCTGGTCCATGCCGGGCTCGTAGAACTGGCGGCGGCCGCGCCCGCTGGCCTTGGCGTGGTGCATGGCCGCGTCGGCGCAGCGCAGCAGCGCGTCGGCGGTGCCGCCGTCCTGCGGGAACAGGCTGATGCCGATCGAGGGCGAGACGGTCAGCGGCTGCTGCTCCACGGTGAAAGCCTCGTGCATCGAGGCCAGCAGCCCGTCGGCCACGGCGGCGGCGTCATCGCCGCCTTGCACGCCGGTGAGCACCACCACGAACTCGTCGCCGCCCACGCGCGCCACCACGTCGGCGTCGCGCACGCCCTGGCGCAGCCGCTCGGCCACGTCGCACAGCAGCTGGTCACCGGCATGGTGGCCCAGCGAGTCGTTCACGGACTTGAAGTGGTCCAGGTTGACGAACAGCACCGCCGCCTGGCCCCGGCGGCGGCGCACCAGCACCAGCACCTGCGCCAGCTGCTCCATCAGGAAGTGGCGGTTGGGCAGCTGCGTGAGCGTGTCGTGCAGGGTGATGAACGCCTCGCGCTCCTGCGCCTGGCGGCGCGCCGTGATGTCGCGCACCAGCACCATGCGGTAGTCCGCGCTGTGCGCGGGCATGGTCTTGCCGACCACCTCGACGGGGATGCTGTGCCCGTCCTTGTGGCGGATGGTGATCTCGTAGGGGTCCTCGCGGCCCTGCCGGGTGTATTCGAGCGCGACGGGGCGCCACTCGGGGTTGGCGAAGTTGAAAATGGGCAGGCCCAGCATCTCGTGCAGCGGGTAGCCCGTGAGGCGGCACAGCGCCTCGTTGCCGTCGCTGATGATGCCGTCGCGGTGGAACACGATGGCCTCCTGCGTGGCCTCGGCGAACTTGCGCATGCGCTCCTCGCTCTGGCGTACGGTGCGCTCCGCACGCCAGCGCTCGGTGATGTCGGTGATCAGCACGAACGAGCCGAGCTGCCGCCCGCCGCTGTCGATGTGCGGGATCAGGTGGGCCTCGATCATCCGCGTCTCGCCGTTGGGCAGGGCCTGCTCGCGCATGTACGTCACGCGCTCGCCCCGCGCGGCGCGCTCCACGTAGGGCTCGATGGTGAGCCAGGACTGGCGGCCCACGATCTCCTGCACCGTCAGGCCCAGGACGGCCTCGGGGGTGCGGCCGTTCATGGTCGCGTACAGCTGGTTGGCGAACCGGCACTCCAGGCCGGGGTGGGCGAAGTACGCCATCTGCGCGGGCACCGAATCGGCGATCAGGCGCAGCAGCGAATCGCTGGATTCCTGGACCGGGGAATTGGCTGCATTGGTTGAATCTGGCATGTCCCGCCCTGGAGATTGCGCTGGGGTTATAGCCGATCCGCCCGGGGTTCGCGCGGGGGGATACCCCAGCCGGATAATCGCGCGATGACCACCTCCCCGACCCCCGCCAGCACGGACTTCGCCGCGCTGGACCTCGGCCCCGCCATGCTCGCCAACCTGCAGCAGCTGGGCTACCTGCAGATGACCCCCATCCAGGCCGCCAGCCTGCCCCCGGCGCTGCTGGGCCGGGACCTGATCGCCCAGGCCAGCACCGGCAGCGGCAAGACGGCCGCCTTCGCCCTGGCGCTGCTGGCGAATTTGAACGCGCGCCGCTTTGCCGTCCAGGCCCTGGTGCTGTGCCCCACGCGCGAGCTGGCCGACCAGGTGAGCGCCGAGATCCGCCGCCTGGCGCGCGCCGAGGAGAACGTCAAGCTCGTCACCCTGTGCGGCGGCGTGCCCCTGCGCGGCCAGGCGCAGAGCCTGGAGCACGGCGCGCACATCGTCGTGGGCACGCCGGGCCGCGTGCTCGACCACCTGGAGCGCGGCAACCTCCGCCTCGACGCCCTGAACACCCTGGTGCTGGACGAGGCCGACCGCATGCTGGACATGGGCTTCTTCGACGACATCGCCCGCGTGGCCAGCCAATGCCCTTCGGCCCGCCAGACCCTGCTGTTCTCCGCCACCTACCCCTTGGCAATAGCGCAGCTCGCCACGCGGTTCATGAAGAACCCCCAGCAGATCACCGTGCAGGCCCAGCATGCCGAGGCCAAGATCGCCCAGCGCTGGTACGAGGTGAAGGACGGCGAGCGCCTGCACGCCGTGTCGCAGCTGCTGGCCCACTTCCGGCCCGAATCGTCCATTGCGTTCTGCAACACCAAGCAGCAGTGCCGCGACCTGGTCGCCGTGCTGCAGGCGCAGGGTTTCAGCGCCCTGGCGCTGTACGGCGAGCTGGAGCAGCGCGAGCGCGACCAGGTGCTGGTGCGCTTTGCCAACAGGAGCTGCTCGGTGCTCGTCGCCACCGACGTGGCCGCGCGCGGGCTGGACATCGCCAACCTGGCCGCCGTCATCAATGTCGATGTGACGCCCGACCCCGAGGTCCACGTCCACCGCATCGGCCGCACGGGCCGGGGCGACGCCGAGGGGCTGGCGCTCAACCTCGCCAGCCTGAACGAGATGGGCTACGTGGGCCGCATCGAGCAACTGCAGGGCCGCGAGTCGCGCTGGCACGCGCTGGCCGAACTCACGCCCACGGGCAGCGGCCCGCTGGTGCCGCCCATGGCGACCATCCAGATCGTCGGCGGCCGCAAGGAGAAGATCCGCGCGGGCGACGTGCTGGGCGCGCTGACGGGCGAGATGGGCTACACCCGCGAGCAGGTCGGCAAGATCAACGTCAACGACTTCTCCACCTACGTGGCCGTGGACCGCGCCATCGCCGAACAGGCCGCGCAGCGGCTGAACCAGGGGCGCGTGAAGGGCAAGGCGGTGAAGGCGCGGCTGGTCAACGACTGATCGACAAAATACAAGCCAAATCGGCCTCTGGCCATTGGCGGCCTCAAATCTGAAGTGCAACCCCCCTTCAGAATTGAGACTCCCATGACAAAGAACACCTACGAACAACTGAGCGAGATGGAGCGCCATGCGATAGCGCTGGGGCTACAGCAAAAGCAGAG
>NZ_JASGDA010000069.1:0-33049 GCF_047607405.1 Acidovorax sp.
GTCCTGTTCGAGAAGGGCATGGACTTCGAGATCCGCGATGTGGACCTGTACAACAAGCCCGAAGACATCAGCGTGATGAACCCCTACGGCCAGGTGCCCATCCTGGTCGAGCGCGACCTGATCCTGTACGAGTCGAACATCATCAACGAGTACATCGACGAGCGCTTCCCCCACCCGCAGCTCATGCCTGGTGACCCGGTGGACCGCGCCCGCGTGCGCCTGTTCCTGCTCAATTTCGAGAAGGAGCTGTTCGTGCATGTCAACGTGCTGGAGTCCCGCGCCACCAAGGGCAACGAGAAGGCCCTGGAAAAAGCCCGTGCCCACATCCGCGACCGCCTCACGCAACTGGCCCCCGTGTTCCTGAAGAACAAGTACATGCTGGGCGACAACTTCTCCATGCTGGACGTTGCCATCGCGCCCCTGCTGTGGCGCCTGGACTACTATGGCATCGACCTGTCCAAGAACGCCGCGCCGCTGCTCAAGTACGCCGAACGCATCTTCTCGCGCCCCGCCTACATCGAAGCGCTGACGCCGTCCGAAAAGGTCATGCGCAAGTAAGCTTCTCCATCACCGATCGCCCGACTTCATGACCGCACAGGAATCCACGTCCACGCGCCCCTACCTCATTCGTGCCCTGTACGAATGGTGTACCGACAACGGCTTTACACCCTATGTCGCGGTGCGTGTGGATGATTCCGTGCAGGTGCCGCGCGAGTATGTGAAGGACGGCGAGATCGTGCTGAACATCAGTTTCGACGCCACCAGTGCGCTGCAGCTGGGCAACGACTTCATCGAGTTCAAGGCCCGCTTCGGCGGCAAGCCGCGCGAAATCCTGGTGCCTGTGGGCCGGGTGATCGCCATCTACGCGCGTGAGAACGGGCAGGGCATGGCCTTTCCGCCCCCGGTGGACGTGCTGGCGGGTGGCGGCGAAGTTACGCCCATGGTCACACCCGCGCCGATGGACCCATCGGCAGCCCCCAGCGCACCAGCAACGCATGATGACCGCGTGGTGCAACTGGTCCCGACCGACGACGGCAGGAAGGACGGCGATGGCGGCGACGCCCCGCGCCCACCCCCTTCGACCGGTGGCGCCCGGCCCTCGCTCAAGCGGGTCAAATAGGCGGGCGCTTCGATGTTTTATCCACGATAGAATCCAGCCCTTCCCGCCGGTTTAGCTCAGTTGGTAGAGCACCCGCCTTGTAAGCGGTAGGTCGTCAGTTCGAATCCGACAACCGGCACCATCCCCCCTGAATGTTCCCCGGTACGCTTTGCCTGGCGTTGTCCGTCAGGTTTGAACTTTCAGGCGAATCGCGTTAATCTCCCACCCCCGGCTGCGCAAGTGCGCCTGCAACGCAGGCAGCAGCTGGCGGATTTTGGCCGCTGCGGCATTGCTCTTGACGAGCAGGCACCAGGAGTCCCCGTCGATGGGGCCCGCCTGGATGGCCGGGCGCAGGGCAGCGGGAATCAGCATTTCAATGGCCTGGAGCCGGTCGCTGGAGTCGCGTGTCAGCGCCGTGAGCCTGGCAAGCACGGGGGATTCCTCGCTGGCTTGCTGCAGGGTGACGGCTTGGTGGCGGCGGGTCATGGCGGGCGTCTTCGGGCGTGGGGGCAAATCGAGTGCATCTGATTATCACGGACGCCCGGCTGGCGCGCAGCCGGGCCATTCACCTGTCGGGTACGCGCCTGCTGCTGGCGGGGCTGGCGTTGTCGCTGGGCCTGATGCTCGTGGCGGCGGGGCTGTACCACTGGGTGTTCCTGAAGGGTGCGCGCGAGGGCTGGCCCATCGTGGGCTCGCTGGTGCGCCTGGTGGTGAAGGATGAATTCGCCGAGCGCGACCGCTTCATGCGGGCCAACCTGGACGCCATGGCGCGCCGTGTGGGCGAGATGCAGGCGCGCATGGTGCAACTGGAGTCGCTGGGCGACCGCGTCATGGGCCTGGCGGGCATGGCGCCCTCGGATATTCCCAAGGAGCCCGGCGGACGCGGCGGCGCGCTGGTCGGCGCGCACGACATGACGATGGAAGAACTGCAGCGCACCCTGGACGACCTGGAGCGCCTGAGCAGCCAGCGGGTGGACCTGATGACCGTGCTCGAATCCCGCCTGTTCGACCAGCACATCCGCAAGAAGATGATCCCCACGCATGCCCCCGTCTCCGGCGTGGTCGGGTCCAACTACGGCTGGCGCGTGGACCCGATCACCGGCCAGTCGGCCCTGCACACGGGCCTGGACTTCCCGTCCCCCGTGGGCACGCCCATCCTCGCGGCGGCGGGCGGCGTGGTGGTCACCCAGGAATTCCACCCCGCCTACGGCAACATGATCGAGGTGGACCACGGCAACCAGCTGGTTACCCGCTACGCCCATGCCTCGCGCACGCTGGTCAAGCAGGGCGACATCGTGCGCCGTGGCCAGAAGATCGCCGAAGTGGGCAACACGGGTCGTTCGACCGGGTCGCACCTGCACTTCGAGGTGCTGGTGCAGGGTGTTTTCCAGGACCCGCAAAAGTTCCTGAGCGCGGGCGGCGCGGCCACGGGTGCGCAACTGGCCCTGGCGCCGGTGCCTGGCGCGGCGGGCGCCGCATCCTCGCCCGCACCGGGCAGGTAAAATCCCGCGTCCGGTGTTTGCCGCCCTGGATTGCAGCCACAGCAGCGCCTGGCTTGCATTCGCGGGCGGCGGACCCACCTGAACTCAATTCATCTTAGGGATACCGGCTGTCCGGTGCGCTGACCGCAGCGCGCCAGCAGTCCTGTTCGCATGGCCACCAACTTCCTCACCAAACTATTCGGCAGCCGCAATGACCGGCTCCTCAAGCAGTACCGCAAGACGGTTGCGCGCATCAACGCGATGGAGCCCGAGTACGAGAAGCTGACCGACGAGCAGCTCCAGGCCAAGACGCAGGAGTTCAAGGACCGCGTGGCCCAGGGGGAGTCGCTCGACAGCATCCTGCCCGAAGCCTTCGCCGTGGTGCGCGAAGGCTCCAAGCGCGTCATGAAGATGCGCCACTTCGACGTGCAGTTGCTGGGCGGCATGGCCCTGCACCACGGCAAGATTTCCGAAATGCGCACGGGCGAGGGCAAGACGCTGACGGCCACGCTGCCGGTGTACCTGAACGCCCTGTCGGGCGAGGGCGTACACGTGGTGACGGTGAACGACTATCTTGCCAATCGCGACGCGCAGTGGATGGGGCGGCTGTACAACTTCCTGGGCCTCACCGTGGGCATCAACCTGCCGCAGATGCCGCGCGAGCAGAAGCAGGCGGCCTATGCCGCCGACATCACCTACGGCACCAACAACGAATACGGCTTCGACTACCTGCGCGACAACATGGTCTATGAGGCCCAGGACCGCGTGCAGCGCAAGCTGAACTACGCCATCGTGGACGAGGTGGACTCCATCCTGATCGACGAGGCGCGCACGCCGCTCATCATCAGCGGCCAGGCCGAGGACCACACGGCGATGTACATCGCCATGAACAAGGTGGTGCCCCTGCTGGTGCGCCAGGAGGGCGAGGCCGACCCCCGCACCGGCGAGGGCGTGACCAAGCCCGGCGACTTCACCGTGGACGAGAAGAGCCACCAGATCTTCCTGACCGAGCAGGGCCACGAGACCGCCGAGCGCGTGCTCGCCAGCCACGGCCTGATCGCCGAGGGCGCCTCGGTCTATGACCCGGCCAACATCACGCTGATGCACCACCTGTACGCGGCGCTCAGGGCCCACCACCTGTACCACCGCGACCAGCACTACGTGGTGCAGAACGGCGAGATCGTCATCGTCGATGAGTTCACGGGCCGCCTGATGTCGGGCCGCCGCTGGAGCGAGGGGCTGCACCAGGCCGTCGAGGCCAAAGAAGGCGTCAACATCCAGGCCGAGAACCAGACCCTGGCGTCCATCACCTTCCAGAACTACTTCCGCCTGTACAACAAGCTCGGCGGCATGACCGGCACGGCCGACACCGAAGCCTACGAGTTCCAGGAAATCTACGGCCTGGAGACCGTGGTCATCCCGCCCAACCGGCCCAGCAAGCGCGACGACCAGCTCGACCGCGTCTATAAGACCACGCGCGAGAAGTACGAGGCCGCCATCCAGGACATCCGCGAGTGCCACGAGCGCGGCCAGCCCGTGCTGGTGGGCACCACGTCGATCGAGAACTCCGAGATCATCGACCAGCTCTTGAACAAGGCGGGCCTGCCGCACCAGGTGCTCAACGCCAAGCAGCACGCGCGCGAGGCCGACATCGTGGCCCAGGCGGGCCGCGCGGGCATGATCACCATCGCCACCAACATGGCGGGCCGCGGCACCGACATCGTGCTGGGCGGCAACATCGAGAAGGACGTGGCGGCCATCGAGGCCGACGAATCCCTGTCCGAATCCGAGCGCGCCGCCAAGGTGACTGCCCTGCGCGCGCAGTGGACCGCAGACCACGAGAAGGTCAAGGCCCTGGGCGGCCTGCGCATCATCGCCACCGAGCGCCACGAATCCCGCCGCATCGACAACCAGTTGCGTGGCCGCTCGGGCCGCCAGGGCGACCCCGGCTCCTCGCGCTTCTACCTGAGCCTGGACGATTCGCTGATGCGCATCTTCGCGGGCGACCGCGTGCGCGCCATCATGGACCGCCTGAAGATGCCCGACGGCGAGGCCATCGAGGCGGGTATCGTCACCCGCAGCATCGAATCGGCCCAGCGCAAGGTCGAAGCCCGCAACTTCGACATCCGCAAGCAATTGCTCGAATACGACGACGTGGCCAACGACCAGCGCAAGGTGATCTACCAGCAGCGCAACGCCATCCTCGACGCGAGCGACCTGTCGGACGTGATCGCGGCCATGCGCGAGGACTGCATGACCGACCTGGTGCGCCAGTACGTGCCCGCCGAGTCGGTCGAAGAACAGTGGGACCTGCCCGCGCTGGAGAAGGCCCTGGCCGACGACTGGCACATCCAGCTGCCGCTGCAGCAGGAGGTGCAGGGCGCGAACAGCGTGACCGACGAGGAGATCCTCGAAAAAGTGCTGCAGGCTGCCCATGCGTCCTTCAACGCCAAGGTGGAGCAGGTGGGCCGCGAGAACTTCACGCAGTTCGAGCGCATGGTGCTGCTGCAGAGCTTCGACTCCAACTGGCGCGACCACCTCTCGGCGCTGGACTACCTGCGCCAGGGCATCCATCTGCGCGGCTATGCGCAGAAGCAGCCCAAGCAGGAATACAAGCGCGAGGCGTTCGAGCTGTTCCGCCAGCTCATCGACCTGGTGAAGAACGAGGTCACCAAGATCCTCATGACCGTGCAGGTGCAGTCCCAGGCCCAGCTGGACCAGGCCGCGCAGGACATGGAAGCGCGCGGCGAGAGCATCGCCAACGTGACCTACACGGCGCCCACGGAGACCGGCGAGGTCGAAACCACCGCCGACCCGGCCAGCCAGGCGCTGCCCGAAGGCATGCGCGTGGGCCGCAACGACCCCTGCCCCTGCGGCAGCGGCAAGAAGTACAAGCAATGCCATGGCAAGCTGGCATGATGCTATTGTTTATGTAGCTGCTTGCGCTTGCTGCATAAGCGCTAGAGGCTGATTTGACTATAAAAACACGGGCCCGCGCCCGTGTTTTGCATTCCCAAGGACGACGACCATGCCCGTGAATCTCTGTGCCCCCCTCGCATCCGACCTGCACCCCGTGCCGGGCATCCGCATCGGCGTTGCCGAGGCCGGTGTGCGCAAGGCCCACCGCAAGGACCTGACAGTCTTCCTGCTGGACGAAGGCGCCAGCGTGGCGGGCGTGTTCACGCAGAACCGCTTCTGCGCCGCGCCGGTGCAGGTGAGCCGCGAGCACCTGGCCAGCGGCCAGGGCATCCGCGCCATGGTCATCAACACCGGCAACGCCAACGCGGGCACGGGTGCTGACGGCCTGGCCCGCGCCCGCGCCACCTGCGACGCATTGGCAAAGCAACTGGGCGTGGCGCCCCAGCAGGTGCTGCCGTTCTCCACCGGCGTCATCATGGAATCGCTGCCCGTGGACCGCATCGAGGCCGCCTTGCCCGCCGCCATTGCCGACGCGCAGCCAGCGCACTGGGCGCGCGCCGCCGAGGGCATCATGACCACCGACACGCTGCCCAAGGCGTTCTCCGCCCAGGCGCAGGTGGGCGGCGCCACCGTGTCCATCACCGGCATCAGCAAAGGCGCGGGCATGATCCGCCCCAACATGGCGACCATGCTGGGCTTTCTGGCCACGGACGCCTGCGTGGCCCCGGCGGTGATGCAGCAGCTGGCGCGTGAGCTGGCCGACGGCTCGTTCAACCGCGTCACCATCGACGGCGACACATCCACCAATGACTCCTTCGTGGTCGTGGCGACGAACAAGGCCGCGCACGCGCCCATCACGTCCCTGGCCAGCGCCGAGGGTCAGGCGCTGAAGGCGGCCATGCTGGCGGTATCGCAGAAGCTGGCCCAGGCCATCGTGCGCGACGGCGAAGGCGCCACCAAGTTCATCACCGTGCGCGTGGAAGGCGGCAAGACCGGCGACGAGTGCCGCCAGGTGGCCTACGCCATCGCGCACTCGCCCCTGGTCAAGACGGCCTTCTACGCCAGCGACCCGAACCTGGGGCGCATCCTGGCGGCGGTCGGCTACGCGGGCATTGCCGACCTGGACCAGACCGGCATCGACCTGTACCTGGACGACGTACACGTGGCGGTGCAGGGCGGCCGCAACCCCGCCTACCGCGAGGAAGACGGCCAGCGCGTGATGAAGCAAAGCGAGATCACCGTGCGCGTGCTGCTGGGCCGGGGCGACGCGGCGGACACCGTGTGGACCTGCGACTTCAGCCACGAGTACGTGACCATCAACGCCGACTACCGCTCCTGATTCAATAGCTGTAAGTGCTTTATGGATAAGCACTAGAGGCCAAAATGAATGAAAAATTTGAACGCCTGATCGAGCGCGCCGAGCAGCTCATCGCCCGCATCGAAACCGTGCTGCCCCAGCCGCTCACCGCGCCCGACTGGACGGCGGCCATCGCCTGGCGCTACCGCAAGCGCAGCAGCGGCCACGGCACCCTGGAGCCCGTGCGCCACGTCGCGGCCATGCGGCTCGAAGACCTCAAGGAAATCGACGGGCAGAAGGACAAGATCCAGCGCAACACCCAGCAGTTCGTCGAAGGCAAGCCCGCCAACAACGTGCTGCTGACGGGCGCGCGCGGCACGGGCAAGTCCTCGCTCATCAAGGCGTGTCTGAATGCGTATGCACCCCAGGGCCTGCGCCTGATCGAAGTGGACAAGGCCGACCTGACGGACCTGCCCGACATCGTGGAGGTGGTCGCAGGCCGGCCCGAGAAGTTCATCGTCTTCTGCGACGACCTGAGCTTCGAGGACGGCGAGCCGGGCTACAAGGCGCTCAAATCCATCCTGGACGGCTCGGTGGCCGCCGCCACGCCCAACGTGCTGATCTACGCCACCAGCAACCGGCGCCACCTGCTGCCCGAGTACATGAAGGAAAACCTCACCTACACCCACACCGACGACGGCGAGGTGCATCCGGGTGAGGTGGTCGAGGAGAAGATTTCGCTGTCCGAGCGCTTCGGTCTGTGGGTCAGCTTCTACCCCTTCAGCCAGGACGAATACCTGACCATCGTCGCGCAGTGGCTGTCGTCGCTGGGCGTGCCTGATGCGGCCATTGCGGCGGCGCGGCCCGAGGCGCTGGTCTGGGCGCTGGAGCGCGGCTCGCGCAGCGGCCGCGTGGCCTACCAGTTCGCGCGCGACTACGCGGGGCGGCACGGTGGCTGAGGCAGAGCGCAAGCACACCGAGGTCGCGGTCGGCATCCTGCTGCGCGCCGACGGCGCCATGCTGCTGTGTACCCGCCCGCCGGGCAAGCCCTATGCGGGCTACTGGGAGTTCCCGGGCGGCAAGCTCGAAGCGGGCGAAACCGTCGAGCAAGCCCTGCGCCGCGAGCTGATCGAGGAGCTGGGTGTGACCATTGGCCCCGCCAGCGTCTGGAAGGTCACGGAGCACGACTACCCGCACGCCCTGGTGCGCCTGCACTGGTGCAAGGTGTGGCAATGGACGGGCGCATTCGAGATGCGCGAGGGCCAGCAGATGGCCTGGCAGCAAATGCCGCTCACGGTATCGCCCGTGCTGCCCGGCGCCACCCTGGTGCTGCGATGGCTGGCCGAGGAGCGGGGCCTGGCGGGCTCCCCTGAATCACTTTCGAATTGATAGCTGCTCGCGCTTGCTGGATAAGCGCTAGAGGCCAATTTGGCTCTTAATTTATCTGGCGCGGATCGCCGTACTGCGCATCCTGCGGCGGTGCTTCAGCGGGCATGCGGAACTCCTCGGCGGACCAAGCGCCCAGGTCGATCTGCTTGCAGCGCTCGCTGCAGAACGGGCGCCAGCGGTTGGCGGGGCTGTACAGGCTGTCGCCGCCGCAGGTGGGGCAGGGTACGGTGCGTGCTGCTGCCATGGCCGTCAAGCGCAGAGCGTCAGTTCAAACGCGGCGTCTTCGTTGCTGGCGTGCAGGCGGCCATCGTCTTCTTGCCGCATCAGCCGCACCGAGACGATCAGTCGGTTGCCGCTGATCTCCGGAATCAGGTTCAGCGCCGGGTCGATGCGCAGGCGCAGCAACTGGAAGGTGCGCCCGGGCGGCAGGTTCTGCTGGAACTGGCCGCGCTCCGCCGCCACCTTCTGCGGCACGCCGGAGTCGCGCAGCAGCTTGAGCAGCACGTAGATGGACTCGGCCAGCGGCGCCAGGGTGGAGGCCCAGCTTTCAAGCGCCTGCTGGCGCGCGGCGGGCGCGTGGTGCTGCCAGGCGTAGTAGGCGGGCAGGTCGAACCCGCAGGTGCCGCCGGGAATGCCCACGCGGCTGCGGATGCTCATCAGCCAGTCGTTCTCGGTGAGCGGCTGGCCGGACTTGCCGGCCTGGGTGTTGAGCGCGGTGAAGCAGTGGTCCAGTTGGGTGATCACCGCGTCCAGCGCGGCCTCGGAAATCGACGGGTTGCCCCGGTAGCTGTCGAGTTGCTGCTTGTGCTTCTCGATGTCCTTGAGCACGTCTGATTTGAGGTCGGCGCGGGCCGCCACGTCCATGATCTCGAAGATCGTGACCAGCGCGAAGTGGTGGTCCAGGGCGTGGGAGCGGGGTATCAGCTCCCCCAGGCGGCGGAACAACTGCTCCAGGCGCAGGTAGGTCCGCAGACGTTCGTTGAAGGGGTATTCGTAAAGGATCACGCTGGCGGGCTCGGCATTGTGCTGCTGACGGGCGCATCATAGCCCGAACACTGCAGCCACCTGCCGGGCCTGGGCGTGCAGGGCCTCCAGCGTGCAGTCGCTGCCGTTGGCGATCACCGCATCGGCCACGGCCCGGCGCGCGGCGCGGCTGGCCTGCGAGGCGATGATGCCCTGCACGGCCTCGCGGGTGAGGCCGCTGCGCTGCATGACGCGCTGGATCTGCGTTTCGGCAGGGCAGTCCACCACCACCACTGCATCCAACCGCTGGGCCCACCGGCCCGATTCGGTGAGCAGGGGGATATCGAAGACGATCAGGGCAGCCCCACGCTCCGCCGCCTGCTGCGCCTGAAGATGGCTGTGCAGGGTGACCAGGGGGTGGACGATGCCTTCGAGCTGCGCGCGGGCTTGCGGTCGGCTGAAGGCCAGGGCGCGCATGCGCGCACGGTCCAGCGCGCCCGTGGCCGCGTCCACGAAATCGTCGCCGAAGGCGGCGCGGATGGCGCCCATGGCCGCGCCGTTCGGGCCGGTGACCTCGCGCGCGATCTGGTCCGCATCGATGAGCACGGCGCCCAGCGACACCCACATCTGGCCCACGGTGCTCTTGCCGCTGCCGATGCCGCCCGTCAGGCCCAGGCGCAGCGACCGGGGTGCGCTGCTGCTGCCCATCGCTCAGAGCCCCAGGAGTTGCAGCACCGTGTTGAGAATGGCCTGGGGCCCGAAGACCATCGCCGTGAACCCGGCGCCCACGAGGAACGGGCCGAACGGAACGTAGCCGCCTTCGCGCAGGCTGCTGAAGACCTTCATCGCAATGCCGATGATGGCCCCGATGACCGAGGACATCAGGATGATCGGCACCAGCGCCTGCCAGCCGAACCACGCGCCCAGGGCGGCGAACAGCTTGAAGTCGCCATAGCCCATGCCCTCCTTGCCCGTGGCCAGCTTGAAGCCCCAGTACACCAGCCACAGGGACAGGTACCCGGCAGCGGCGCCGAACACCGAGGCCTGCAGCGGCACCGCGGTCCACTGCAGGGCGGACGCCAGGAGACCGGCCCAGAGCAAGGGCAGGGTGATGTCGTCGGGCAGTAGCGTGGTGTCCCAGTCAATGAAGGCCAGCGCCATCAGGGCCGCTGAGAACCCGCACCAGGCGATGCCGGTGGGCGTGACGCCCCAGCGCTGGATGCAGAAGAAAAACAGCGCGCCCGTGGCGATTTCGACCAGGGGGTAGCGCACGGAAATCCGCGTCTTGCAACCGGAGCAGCGACCGCGCAGGAAGAGGTAGCTGATGACGGGGATGTTCTCGTACCACTGCACCATGTGCCCGCAGGCAGGGCAGCGGGAGCGCGGCGTCATGAGGTTGAAAGGAGCCTCTGGCTGCGAGGGCGCCGCTTCGTCTGCCGCATCGGTCGCGGACATGGCGGCAAGTTCTGCCGCCCATTGCCGCTCCATCATCTTGGGCAACCTATGGATCACCACATTGAGAAAACTGCCGATCAACAGCCCCAGGACTCCAAAGAACCCTGCATTCCACCAGGTCTCCATCACACAACCTGGCCGAGCTTGAAGATGGGGAGATACATGGACACCACGATGCCGCCGATCAAGGTGCCCAGGAACACGATGATGATGGGCTCCATCAGGCTGGAGAGCCCGGCGACCATTTCATCCACCTCGGCCTCGTAGAAATCGGCGGCCTTGCCCAGCATGTGGTCGATGGAGCCGGACTCCTCCCCGATGGCGCACATTTGCAGGACCATGGATGGAAACACATTGGCATTGCCCATGGCTGCCGTGAGGCTGGTGCCGGTGGATACCTCTTGCTGGATTTTCTCCGTCGCCATGGCATAGACGGAATTTCCGGATGCGCCGCCCACGGAATCAAGAGCCTCCACCAGGGGAACCCCCGCAGCGAACATGGTGGCCAGCGTCCGGGTCCAGCGGGCGACACAGGACTTCTCGATCAAGCCACCAAAGATCGGCACCTTCAGCAAGACGCGATCCATGAACATTTGCATCTTTTCGTTTCTTTTCCAGGCTTGCATGAAAAAGAACGCTCCGCCACCAATGACACCAAAAATCAGCCACCACCATTTCACAAAAATCTCGCTGACTCCCATCACGAACAATGTCGGGGCAGGGAGATCCGCGCCAAAGGATGTGAACACTTCCTTGAACGCAGGAATGACGAAGATCATGATCACGGTAACGACCACAAAGGCCACGATGATCACGGAGGTGGGGTACATCAATGCGGATTTGATCTTGGACTTGATCGCTTCCGTCTTTTCCATGTAAGTTGCCAAGCGGTCCAGCAAGGCTTCGAGGATACCGGCGGCCTCGCCCGCTTCCACCAGGTTGCAGTAGAGGCTGTCGAAATACATGGGGTGCTTGCGGAAGGCTGCGTTCAACGAAGTCCCGGTTTCAACGTCTGTCCGGATGTCATTGAGCAGTTTGGTGACGCTGGCATTGGTATTGCCGCGCCCCACAATATCGAACGACTGGAGCAGGGGAACGCCAGCCTTCATCATGGTCGCCAATTGGCGGGTGAACAGGGCAATATCCTTGGGCTTGATCTTCTTGCCCGAGCGCATCCGGCGCTTCTTGATCTTGGTGGGGAATACACCCTGGCGGCGCAGCGTTGCCTGAACCTGGTTTTCTCCAGATGCGCGTACCTCTCCGCGAACGATCTTTCCGTTGCGGTCTTTGCCTTCCCATTCAAAGACAAAATCCTTGATATCTTTCTTGGATGCAGCGGTAGCCATAGGGATCCCTTTGTAGTTATTTTATTCGTTGGTCACGGCCAAAACCTCTTCCAGAGAGGTGAGCCCCATTTTTGCCTTGTACAGGCCAGACTCCCGAAGCGAACGCACGCCCTCGGCCCTGGCCTGCTCGGCGATTTCCAGCGCACTGCCGTCGCGCAATATGATGCGCTGGATTTCTTCCGAGATGGGCATGACCTGGTAGATGCCGACCCGCCCCTTGTAGCCGTTATTGCAGGCAGAGCAGCCAACCGGGCGGTACGTCACCCAGGTGCCATCCAATTCTTCTTCTGCGTAGCCTGCGTCGATCATGGCCTCGTGGGGGATGTCGGCAGGCACCTTGCAGACAGGGCACAGGCGGCGCGCCAGCCGCTGCGCGGTGATCAGGATCACGCTGGATGCGATATTGAACGGCGCGATCCCCATATTACGCATGCGGGTCAGCGTGGTCGGCGCATCGTTCGTATGCAGCGTGGACAGGACCAGGTGACCGGTCTGGGCAGCCTTGATGGAAATGTCCGCAGTTTCGAGGTCGCGAATTTCCCCGACCATGATGATGTCCGGATCCTGGCGGAGAAAGGATTTCAGGGCAACGGCAAAGGTCAGACCGGCCTTTTCATTGACGTTGACCTGATTCACCCCGGGGAGATTGATTTCGGAAGGGTCTTCGGCCGTGGCGATGTTCACACCGGGCTTGTTCAGCAGGTTCAGGCAGGTATAAAGAGACACCGTCTTGCCGGAGCCGGTGGGGCCAGTCACCAGGATCATTCCATAGGGGCGGCCGATGGCCTGAAGAAGACGCTCTTTCTCCTCGGGTTCATAACCCAGTGCGTCGATACCGAGCTTTGCGCTGCTGGGGTCGAGAATACGGATAACGATTTTCTCGCCAAACAAGGTGGGAAGCGTGCTGACCCGGAAGTCAATGACCCGGTCCGGGCCGACCTTGAGTTTCATGCGACCGTCTTGCGGAACCCGTTTTTCGGAGATGTCCAGCCGCGAAATCACCTTGATGCGCGAGGCCAGTTTGTCCTTGATGGCAATCGGCGGAGAGGCAATTTCCCGCAACTCGCCGTCGATACGGAACCGGACGCGGTACTGGTGCTCATAGGGCTCGAAATGCAAGTCCGACGCACGCATGTTGAATGCGTCCAGGAGCATTTTGTGCAGGAATTTGACGATGGGGGCGTCTTCCACATCGGAAGTCCCCGCATCGTTGCTTTCGGGGGCTTCTTCGATGGCAGCCTCGTCGAACTCGAAGTCGCCTCCCGCAGAATTCAGGGCGTCCAGCGAATCATTGGCGGACTTGGTGGTCGCTTCTACCAATTTGCTGAGTTTGTCGTATTCGGAAATAATCCAGTCCACGCCCATTTGGGTGGTGAACTTGATTTTCTCGGCAGCTTCCTGGTCGGTAGGGTCCGCCGTGGCGACGATGAGCCGGTTATTGCGCTTGCTCAACACCACCACCCGGTAGGCCTGGCATATCTTGGCGTCCAGCAGGTCTTTGGGCAGCCGCAGCGGATCGATGGCGTCCAGGTCCAGCAAGGGGGCGCCAAAAACCGACGAAACGGTATGTGCCAAATCGGCTGCGGAAACGGCGCCGGAGCCGGTCAGCTCCGCAATAAAGCTGGTCCGGGTCGCCTGTGATTTTTTGTAAATATCCTCGGCCGCCTTTTGGGTCAGCTTGCCGGCGGACATCAAAGCCCGGCCCAGTCCGGGAAGAGCGACTGCAGAGGCTTCTTTGGGGGCGGTATCAACAGCAGCCATGTAACCGGGAATGTGTCAGGTGTGGAAAAGAAACCATCCTATCATCACCGATCAGGTGCAGGCTGTACAGCGCTGGATATTGGTAATAGCGCCACAGAACGGGCACTATTGTAAAAATGCGGACAAATCATGGTCGGGGTGAGAGGATTCGAACCTCCGGCCTCTACGTCCCGAACGTAGCGCTCTACCAGGCTAAGCTACACCCCGCCGATTGCCCATCGCGTCAATTGCGCTTGCTGCCGGTGCCTTGGGCCCGTCAGCTGCGCCGCGCTAGTAACTGAGCCGCTAATTCTAGCAGGCCTTGCGCGTAGGAATTGGCAGGCAACTGTCTTGCCGCTTCCATGGCCCTGTGGGCCTCCGCATGGGCCGCGGCGCGGGTCACATCCAGGGCGCCCGTGCTGCGCACGATGTCCACGACTTCTGCCAGCCGCTGCGTCGAGCCTTGCTCGACGGCCTCGCGCACGATGAGCGCCTGCTCCGGCGTTCCCCGCGCCATGGCGGCGATCAGGGGCAGCGTGGATTTGCCTTCGCGCAAGTCGTCGCCGATGTTCTTGCCCATCTCGGCGGTGTCACCGTCGTAGTCCAGCACGTCGTCAATGATCTGGAAAGCCGTTCCCAGGGCCTGGCCGTAGGTCGCGCAGGCTTCTTCCACCTCGGGCGGGCTTTGCGCAAGCACGGCGCCCAGGCGTGCGCTGGCCTCGAAAAGCTTGGCAGTCTTGGAGCGGATCACGCGCAGGTAGCCTGCCTCGTCCAGCGAGGCGTCGTGCATGTTCATCAGCTGCAGCACCTCGCCCTCGGCGATCACGTTCGTGGCTTCCGAGAGGATTTCCATGATGCGCATGCTGCCCGCCTCGACCATCATCTGGAACGAGCGGGTGTGCAGGAAATCGCCCACCAGCACACTGGCCGGGTTGCCGAAGGTCTCGTTCGCCGTGGGGCGGCCACGGCGCAGGGTCGAGGCATCCACGACATCGTCGTGCAGCAGCGTGGCGGTGTGGATGAGCTCGACCACGGCAGCCAGGTTGTGGCGATGCGGTCCCCGGTACCCGAGCGCCCCGCAGACCATGAGCAGAAGGGCCGGGCGCAGGCGCTTGCCGCCCGCAGCAATGATGTATTGGGCCACTTGCGCCACCAGGGGCACGCTGGATGTCAGGCGCTGGCCGATGACCTTGTCAACCTCGTGCATGTCTTGTGCAACGAGCAGGAGCGGGGATGCGGCGGGGGTAGTGTGGTCAGTCACGAGGCGGCGGTCACAGAGGGTGCCGGGATTATAGGAAGCGCCGATGCGCAGGGCGACCGGCTGGGGCGGGGCTGGCGCGATCGCGCACCCTGGGTTATACTCGCTGGCTCTGCAGAAATCCGTCTGCGGAACTCATACCAAAGAGGTCAACATGTACGCGGTCATAAAAACCGGCGGCAAGCAGTATCGCGTTGCTTCCGGCGAGAAAATCAAAGTAGAACAGATTGCTGCGGACGTAGGCCAGGAAATTGTGATCGACCAGGTTCTGGCTGTCGGCAACGGCGCTGAACTGAAGGTGGGTACGCCCCTGGTGTCCGGCGCAACGGTCAAAGCCACTGTCGTGGCCCACGGCAAGCACGACAAGGTGCACATCTTCAAGATGCGCCGTCGCAAGCACTATCAAAAGCGCCAAGGCCATCGCCAGCAGTTCACCGAACTGCAAATCGGCGCGATTGCTGCCTAACCCGAAGGAGCTTCAGTCATGGCACAGAAAAAAGGCGGCGGCTCTACGCGAAACGGGCGCGATTCCAAGCCCAAGATGCTCGGCGTGAAAGCCTATGGCGGCGAACTGATCAGCGCCGGCTCGATCATCGTGCGCCAGCGTGGCACGCGCTTCCACCCCGGCACGAACGTCGGCGTGGGCAAGGACCACACCCTGTTCGCCCTGGTGGACGGCCACGTGTCGTTCGGCTCCAAGGGCGCGTTGTCCAAGGCAACGGTCAGTGTGACGCCCGCCTGAGGCATCCCCTCGGCAACCACCGAAGCCCCGCATTGCCGGGGCTTTGTCGTTTTGTAAACTGAGCACCACCATGAAGTTCGTCGATGAAGCCTTTATTGACATTGCCGCAGGCGATGGCGGCAATGGCTGCGTGTCCTTCCGGCACGAGAAATACAAGGAATTCGGCGGCCCCAATGGCGGCGATGGGGGGCGGGGCGGGCACGTGTTCGCGGTGGCGGACCCGAACCTGAACACCCTGGTGGACTACCGCTATTCCCGCCGCCACGAGGCCAAGCGCGGCGAGCACGGCATGGGCTCGGACATGTTCGGCGCGGCGGGGGCGGACATCACCTTGAAGATGCCCGTGGGCACCATCATCACCGACGCGGAGACGGGCGAGGTACTGTACGAACTGCTCACGCCGGGCGAGGTCATCACCATCGCCAAGGGCGGCGACGGCGGCTTTGGCAACCTGCGCTTCAAGAGCGCCATCAACCGCGCCCCGCGCCAGAAGACGCCCGGCTGGCCCGGCGAGAAGAAAAACCTCAAGCTCGAACTGAAGGTGCTGGCCGACGTGGGCCTGCTGGGCATGCCCAACGCGGGCAAGTCCACCTTCATCACGGCGGTCTCCAACGCCCGCCCCAAGATCGCGGACTACCCCTTCACCACCTTGCACCCCAACCTGGGCGTGGTGCGCGTGGGGCCGGAGCAGAGCTTCGTGGTGGCCGACATTCCGGGCCTGATCGAAGGCGCGTCCGAGGGCGCGGGCCTGGGCCACCAGTTCCTGCGCCACCTGCAGCGCACGCGGTTGCTGCTGCACATCGTGGACTTGGCGCCTTTCGACGACAGCGTGGACCCGGTCGCGCAGGCCAAGGCCATCGTGGGCGAGCTGAAGAAATACGACCAGCAGCTCTACGACAAGCCGCGCTGGCTGGTGCTGAACAAGCTGGACATGGTGCCTGCCGAAGACCGCGCCGCGCGCGTGAAGGACTTCGTGAAGCGTTTCAAGTGGAAGGGGCCGGTGTTCGAAATCTCCGCCCTCACGCGCGAGGGCTGCGAGCCGCTGATCCACGCCATCTTCCGCCACGTGCAGTCCGAGCAGCGGGTGGAGAACGCCCCCGTGGACGTGGACCCGCGCTTCGCCGGTGACGCGCCTGCCTGAATACTCACATTTTCATAGCTGCTGGCGCTTGCTGCATAAGCGCTAGAGGCCAAAAAGACTCATAAAAATGGTTTCCAGCGTATTGCAAGATGCGCGCCGCATCGTGGTCAAGGTGGGTTCCAGCCTGGTCACCAACGAAGGGCGCGGCCTGGACGAAACGGCCATCGGCGAATGGAGCCGCCAGCTGGCGGCCCTGGTGCGGGGTGACGGCGGCGCGCCGCGCGAGGTCGTCATGGTCTCCAGCGGCGCCATCGCCGAGGGCATGAAGCGCCTGGGCTGGACCACGCGGCCGCACGAGGTACATGAGCTGCAGGCCGCAGCCGCCGTCGGCCAGATGGGCCTGGCGCAGATGTACGAAACCAAGCTGCGCGAGCAGGGCATGGGCAGCGCGCAGGTACTGCTCACCCACGCCGACCTGGCCGACCGCGAGCGCTACCTGAACGCGCGCTCCACGCTGCTCACGCTGCTGCGCCTGGGCGTGGTGCCCGTCATCAACGAGAACGACACGGTCGTCAACGACGAGATCAAGTTCGGCGACAACGACACGCTGGGCGCGCTGGTGGCCAATCTGGTCGAAGCCGATGCGCTGATCATCCTGACCGACCAGAAGGGCCTGTACACCGCCGACCCGCGCCGCGACCCGACCGCGCAGTTCGTACACGAGGCCAAGGCGGGCGACCCGGCGCTGGAGGCCATGGCGGGCGGCGCAGGCTCCAGCATCGGCAAGGGCGGCATGATCACCAAGATATTGGCGGCCAAGCGGGCGGCGGGCTCGGGCGCTTCCACCGTGATCGCCTGGGGGCGCGAGGCCGACGTGCTGCTGCGCCTGGTGCGCGGCGAGCCGCTGGGCACGCTGCTGGTGGCGCAGACGCAGAAGAAGCAGGCCCGCAAGCAGTGGATGGCCGACCACCTGCAACTGCGCGGCGCCGTGGTGGTGGACGCGGGCGCGGCGGCCAAGGTGCGCGACGAGGGCAAGAGCCTGCTGCCCATCGGCATGACGGCCGTGGAGGGCGATTTCTCGCGCGGCGACGTGATCGCCATGCGCGATGCGTCGGGCGCGGAGATCGCGCGCGGCCTGGCCAACTATGCGGCGGCCGAGGCCCGCCTGCTGTGCCGCAAGCCATCGACCGAATTCGAGAAACTGCTGGGCTACATCGCGGAGCCCGAGATGGTGCACCGAGACAATCTGGTGCTGGTCGGCAAATAAAAAACGCCTGCGAGAGCAGGCGTTTTGCTTTCTACTTCAGCCCATCCAGATCGGCAGGCTGGCTGTTCTGCGGGTCAGGGTCGAAGCTGGCGCCGGGCGGCAGCTCCAGCCCCGGGTTCGCCATCATGGCGCCCGCTCGGTACATGGCCCCGGCCTGTTCGCCCTCGCGGGGGCGCATGCCGCTGCGCAGGTAGCGGTTGCGCTGGTCGTGGCGGGGCAGGTAGCGGGCCAGTTCGGTCAGCGCCATTTCATAGACGCCGCGCTTGAACTCGACCACCACGTCCAGCGGCACCCAGTAGTCGTTCCAGCGCCAGGCGTCGAACTCCGGGTGGTTGGTGGCGCGCAGGTTCAGGTCCCAGTCGTGGCCCAGCAGCTGCAGCAGATACCAGATCTGCTTCTGGCCCCTGTAGTGGCCGCGCGCGTCGCGGCGGATGTACCGGTCAGGCACCTCGTAGCGCAACCAGTCCCTTGTGCGGGCCACCACGCGCACGTGGTTGGGCAGTAATCCCACCTCTTCGTGCAGTTCGCGGAACATGGCTTGCTCGGGGCTCTCCCCCCGGTCAATGCCACCCTGCGGAAACTGCCAGCTGTGGGTGCGTATGCGCTTGCCCCAGAACACCTGGTTCTTCTGGTTGAGCAGGATGATGCCGACGTTCGGCCGAAAGCCGTCCCGGTCAAGCATAATCTAACCCCAAATTTTTAAACTGCGTCCATTATGCACGGCGCCTTGCGCGCGGCAAGTGGGCCGCCGCGTTCCGCCTGCGACCGATTCCGATGAAAGCATCCCAATTCTTTATCTCCACCCTGAAGGAAGCCCCGGCGGATGCCGAGGTGGTCAGCCACAAGCTCATGACGCGGGCGGGGCTCATCAAGAAGCTGGGCGCGGGCATCTACAACTACATGCCCATGGGCCTGCGGGTGATCCGCAAGGTGGAAGCCATCGTGCGCGAGGAGATGAACCGCGCGGGCGCCATCGAGCTGACCATGCCCGTGGTGCAGCCCGCCGAGCTGTGGCAGGAGACGGGCCGCTTCGAGAAAATGGGCCCCGAGCTGCTGCGCATCCAGGACCGCCACGGGCGCGACTTCGTGATCCAGCCCACCAGCGAAGAAGTGGTCACTGACATCGCCCGGCAGGAGCTGCGCAGCCACAAGCAGTTGCCCAAGAACTTCTACCAGGTGCAGACGAAGTTCCGCGACGAGCGCCGCCCGCGCTTCGGCCTGATGCGCGGACGCGAGTTCATCATGAAGGACGCCTACAGCTTCGACAAGAACCAGGACGCGGCCAAGGCCAGCTACCAGGTCATGGCGCAGGCGTACCGCCGCATCTTCGACCGCTTCGGCCTGACCTACCGCGCGGTGGCGGCGGACAGCGGCGCCATCGGCGGCGACCTGAGCGAAGAATTTCAAGTGATCGCCGCCACGGGCGAGGACGCCATCGTCTATTGCCCCGGCAGCGACTACGCCGCCAACATGGAAAAGGCCGAGGCCCTGGCGCCCGCCGGCCCGCGCCCCGCGCCCGCCAAGGCCATGCAAAAGACGCCCACGCCCGGCAAGGCCACCTGCGCCGACGTAGCCGAGCTGCTGGGCGTGCCGCTCACCACCACCGTGAAGTCGCTGGTGCTGGCCACCGACGAGACCAACGCGGCGGGCGAGACCGTCAAGAGCACCGTCTGGCTGCTGCTGCTGCGCGGCGACCACGACATGAACGAGATCAAGGTGGGCAAGGTGCCGGGCCTGGCGGGCTTTCGCTTCGCCACCCTGGGCGAGATCGAGGACCACTTCGGCTGCAAGCCCGGCTACCTGGGCCCCATCGGCCTGAAGAAGCCGCTCAAGATCGTCGCCGACCGCGACGTGGCCGTGATGGCCGACTGGATCTGCGGCGCCAACGAGGTGGACTTCCACATCACCGGCGTGAACTGGGGCCGCGACCTGCCCGAGCCCGACTTTGTTGCCGACCTGCGCAACGTGGTGGCGGGCGACCGCTCGCCCGACGGCCAGGGTGAACTCGCCATCGAGCGCGGTATCGAAGTCGGCCATGTCTTCTACCTCGGCACCAAGTATTCCAAGGCCATGAACGCGACCTTTTTGGGCGAAGACGGCAAGCCTGCCTTCTTTGAAATGGGCTGCTACGGCATCGGCATCACGCGCCTGCCCGCCGCCGCCATCGAGCAGAACCACGACGAGCGCGGCATCATCTGGCCCGACGCCATCGCGCCCTTCACCGTGGTCGTCTGCCCCGTGGGCATGGACCGCAGCGAGGTCGTCAAGGCCACCGCCGAGCAGATCTACGCCGACCTGCTGGCCGCAGGCGTGGACGTGATCCTGGACGACCGCGGCGAGCGCCCCGGCGCCATGTTCGCCGACTGGGAGCTGATCGGCGTGCCGCACCGCGTGACCATTGGCGACAAGAGCCTGAAGGACGGCGTGGTCGAGTACCAGCACCGCCGAGACGCCGCCGCCACCAAGGTGGCCGTGGCCGACATCCTGGCCCACGTGAAGGGCCGCATCGCCGTATGAGCACGGGGCAGGTATCCCGCCGCGCCTGTCTGCTGTCGGCAGCGGGCCTGGCCGCGCCTGCCGCGTGGCTGGCGGCGCCGCAGGCGGCCTGGGCGGGCGGGCAGATCGAAGAGCCGCTGGCCGACTCCGTGCGCACCGCGCTCAGCTCCGCCATTGCCAACCAGGCGCCGCCCGAGCCGCATTTCTTCACCACCGAATCGCGCCTGCACTACCTGCGCTGGCTGGGCACCATGAGCGACCGCCTGCGCCGCCGCAAGCCCGACTGGGAGGTGCGCCGCGACTTCCTGCAGACCGTGTGGTACGAGTCCAAGCGCGCGGGGCTGGACGTGTCGCTGGTGCTGGGGCTGATCCAGGTGGAGAGCGCGTTCCGCAAGTTCGCCGTCTCCAGCGTGGGCGCGCGCGGCTACATGCAGGTGATGCCGTTCTGGACCCGCGTGATCGGCGACGGTGACGCGAGCAAGCTGTTCCACATGCAGACCAACCTGCGCTTCGGCTGCGTCATCCTGCGCCACTACATCGACCGCGAAAAGGGCGACCTGTTCATGGCGCTGGGCCGCTACAACGGCAGCCGGGGCCGCTCGCCGTACCCGGACGCCGTGTTCGGCGCCCAGCGCAACTACCTGTTCGACAAGCCCGCGCTGCCGCCTGCGGCTTGATACTACTGTTTTGATAGCTGCTAGCGCTTGCTGGATAAGCGCTAGAGGCCAATTTCATTCATATTTTTGGCGGGGGCTCCGGAGGCCGCTGCGTCGATGCGCGACACCATCACCTGGTCGATGCGGTAACTGTCCACGTCCAGCACCTCGAACTTGTAGCCGCCCCAGCTCACGCTGTCGGTGCGGCGCGGCACGCGGCGCAGCATCACCATCAAGAAGCCCGCCAGCGTCTCGTACTCCTCGGCGTGCGGCAGCTCGTCCAGCGACAGCGCGTGCAACACGTCCTGCACAGGCGTCACGCCGTCGATCAGCCACGAATTTTCATCGCGCCGCACGATCTGCTCCTCGTCCGGCGGGCCGACCAGGTCGCCCATGACGGTGCTCATCACGTCATTGAGCGTGACCACGCCCACCACCAGGCTGTATTCGTTGACGATGACGGCGAAGTCCTCGTGGACGTGGCGGAACTGCTCCAGCACCTCGGACAGCGTGAGCCGGTCGGGCACGATGAGCACCTTGCGCACCAGGCTGTCGTCGGCCAGCGAGATGGGCTGGTTGTTCAGCACACGCTGGAACAGGTCCTTGGCGTCCACGTAGCCCACCACGTGGTCGATGTCGCCCTCGCACACCGGGTAGGTCGAAAACGGCTCGGCCGCGATGCGCAGGCGGATCACCGAATCGGGCTCGTCGCGCAGGAAGAACGCGATGCGGTCGCGCGGCGACATGGCGCTGGAGACGGTGCGCGTGTCCAGCTCGAACACGTTGGTGATGACCCGCTGCTCGCGCGCCGCCAGCACCCCGGCGCGCGCGCCCGCCTCCATGGTCGCCAGGATGTCGTCGGACGTGATGCGGTCGTCGCGCAGCGAGGGCAGGCCCAGCAGGCGCAGCAGCGCGTCCGCCCCCCGGCTGTACAGCCACACCACGGGCCGCAGCAGGCCGATGAGCGCGCCCATGGGCCGCGCCAGCCGCACGGCCTGCCGCTCGGGCTCGGCCATGCCCAGGCGCTTGGGGAACAGGTCGGCCAGCAGGATGAACAGCGAGGTGATGACGAAGAACGAACACAGAAACCCCACCGTCTCGGCCCGCGACGCGCCCATCCAGGGTGCCAAGAGGGCGGTGAAGTGCGGGCTGAGAGCGCCTTCGCCCACGATGCCGCCCAGGATTGCCACCGCGTTCTGCCCCACCTGCACCACGGTGAAGTAGTCGCCCGGCTGCTCCTGCATGCGCAGCACGCGGTCGGCGCGCGCGTCGCCTTCGTCGGCCATCTGCCGCAGGCGCAGGCGGCGCGCGGCGGCCAGCGAGATCTCGGCCATGGAGAAGAAGGCGCTGGCGGCGATCAGCAGCGCGATGACGAAGAGGCTTTGCGTGAGCGTCATGGTAGGCAGCCCGAAAGTGTAAGCGGCCTGACTGCCGTCCCACCTGGGGCTCCATTGCGGGCCAATGGGCGCAGGCATGCCACGGCGGGCGTATGGCTTTTTTGAAAAAACAGATGCGCTGCCAGGCTTGTCTCCCGTTCCTCCTTACCCTAAAGTAAGGAGTCAGGAGTGCCCAGCATGACCACAGCCACCATCACCACCAAAGGCCAGATCACCATCCCTGCGAGCGTTCGTGCCGATCTTCAGGTCGATACAGGCGACAGGGTCGAGTTCGTACCCATCGCGCCGGGGCGGTACGAGTTCGTTGCCGTCACGCGGGAGGTGACTGAACTCAAGGGCATGTTTGGCAAGGTCGCCAAACCTGTTTCCATTGATGCGATGAATGCCGCCATCGCAGCCAGGGGAGCGCAGGCCTGATGATCGGCCTGGATACGAACGTGCTGGTGCGTTACATCATGCAGGACGACCCCGGTCAATCCGCCAAAGCTACTGAACTGGTCGAGTCGCTGGACGCCGACAACCCTGGCTTCATCGCGCTGGTGAGCGTGGTTGAGCTGTATTGGGTGCTGACCTCTTGCTACGGCCTTTCGGAAGCACAGGCGGCCAGCGCCCTGGAGGCCGTCATTCGCACCAAGCAGTTCGTGGTGGAGCGGGTGGACGTGGTGGTGCGGGCGCTGCGCGTGTTCCAGGCCGGAAAGTCGGATTGGCCCGATTGCCTGATCGAGCGCTCGGCGGCGCATGCGGGCTGCACCCAGACCATGACGTTCGACGAGCGCGCCGCACGGTATGCGGGGATGGCGTTGCTGTGAGTCAGCGTGCCTGCGGCAAGGCGCGCAAGGCACCCAGGTAAGCATCCTGGCGAGCGCTGCGCGCTGTTTGAACGTCCCCCGGCTATTGCACGAACCCGATGCGCCCACGCCCCGGGGCCGCCCTGGGCAGGTCGGCCACCTCCACCGTGCCGCGCTGGTCCAGCCGCGCGTTGCCGAAGCCCGTCATGAGCGCGCGGCGCATCTCGCGCGGCGGCATCTGGGCCAGCAGGTCGAGCACGTCGTCCTTCGGCTCGGGGTCGATCAGCCGCCCCCAGTCGTGACCGGCGCGGATGCCCTGGTACAGGTTGCGCGCGATGGCGCGGGCCTGTTCGGGCGTGGGCGCCTGCACCTCGAACACGTTCATGCGGTTCAGGATGGGGTCGGGGATGCCCCGGCTGTCGTTCGCCGTGGTGATCCAGATGACCTGGCTCGCGTCGATGGCGACCTCGGCGAACTCGTCGGTGAAGCTCTGCGCCGTGTCGTGCTCCAGCAGGCCGTACAGCGCGCCCAGCGGGTCGTACTGCGCGTCGCTCGCGGCTTTGTCGATCTCGTCCACCACGATCACGGGGTTGGCGTACTCGCCTTCCACCAGCGCCTCGAACACCTTGCCGGGGCGCGCGCCCTTCCATTGCGCGGACGAGCCCGAGAGCAGCCAGCCCGCCGTCATCGAGCTCATGGGTAGCAGGTTCATGCCCGTGCCCAGCAGCTCGGCCAACTGGCGCGCGAAGTGCGTCTTGCCGATGCCGGGCGGGCCCAGCAGCAGCATGGGCGTGACCTCCAGGCCGTCGCTGCTGTCCTGCGCCAGGGCCACGTGGCGCTTCACGTCGTCCAGCACCTCGGTGAAGTTGGGCAGCTGCTCGTACAGGTCCGCCATGTCGGGCACGCCCGAGGGCTTGACCTGGAAGCGCTCGGGGCCGCGCTCCAGCATGCGCTCATAGACGGTGCGCAGGGTTTCGTATTCGCGCTGGCTGCCCGATTCCTGGATGCGGGCGAGCTTGCGCTCCACGTCGCCGGGGCGGAACACGTGGCGGATCTGGGCCACCGGCAGGCGCAGGGCCGGGGCTTGGGGAACAAGGGCTTGGCTGTTCATGGCAGGCTCCTTTCCGTCGGTTCGGTTCACGCGATTATTCAAGCACACAACGTGCCCGCATGGCATGGCCGGTGGCGGGGCGTGGGGATTGCGCCACGTTGGGGCGCAGGGCGGCGTCCTACAATGCTTTCCATTTCCTTACACCGCAGCCGCACCATGCCCAAGACCCTGCGCGCCCGCTTGCTCCTGACTTCCGTCGCCATCGTCGTGCTGGCGTTGCTGGCTGCCACCCTCGGCTCCCTGTGGGCCAGCAACCGGCACAACCAGCAGTCCATCGCCGCCTTGCTCGACTCGCTCAGCCGCGCACACGGGTTGGCCATTGGCGACTGGCTGGCGGGCAAGCAGCAGGCCGTACAGGGTGCGGCGGCGCAGCTCAACCTGGGTGAACCCATGCCGGTGCTGCAGCAGCTGGAGAAGTCCGGCGGCTTCGACGTGGCCTTCGTCGGCTTTCCGGACAAGCGCCATGCGTTCTCGCGCGACATCGGCATCAAGCCGGATTTCGACCCCACGCAGCGCGTCTGGTTCAAGCAGGCGGCCGAGTCTGGCAAACCCGTGGTCACCATGCCCTACCGCGATGCAGGCCGCAACAAGATGCTGGTGACCTTCGCCACGCCCATCAAGGACCAGGGCCAGCTGGGCGCGGTGCTTGCCGCCTCGGTGCTGATGGACGGGGTGAGCGCCAACGTCTCGGCCATCAAGCCCACGCCCAGCAGCCTGGGCTTTCTGGTGGGCGCGGGCAACATCCTGGTGGCCCACCCCGACCCTGAACTGGCGCTCAAGCCCCTGGCGGACATCGCCCCCGGCCTCAGCGCCGAGCGGCTGGGCGAGCTGGCCGCGAGCGGCGCCATCGGCGAGGCCGAGGTCGAAGGCCGCGCCCGCCTGCTGCGCATCACGCGCCTGGAGCAGACGGGCTGGTACCTCGTCATCGCCCTGGACAGCGCCGAGGCCAACGCGGGCCTGCGCTCGGTGCTGTGGACCAGCCTGGCCGTGACGCTGGCGCTGGTGCTGGTCGCCGTCATCGTGATGGGGGCGCTGACGGGCCGCGCCTTCGGCCAGCTCAACCGCGTGCGCGACGCCATGGCCGACGTGGCCAGCGGCGACGGCGACCTGAGCAAGCGCCTGCCCGCGAACGGCCAGGATGAGGTGGCGCAGATCGCCGCGTCGTTCAACGCCTTCGTCGGCAAGATGAGCCACCTGCTGGCGGGCATGCGCGACACCAGCGAGTCCGTGCGCGTGGCCACCGAGGAGATCGCGCTGGGCAACCAGGACCTGTCCACCCGCACCGAGCAGACCGCCACCAGCCTGCAAAGCGCGGCCTCGGCGCTGGAGGAGCTGACCGCCACCGTGCGGCACTCGGCCGAATCGGCGCGCCAGGCCGACCAGATGGCGGGCGAGGCAGCGCGCGTGGCCGCTGCGGGCGGCGAGATGGTGGGCGAGGTGGTGCGCACCATGGAGGCCATCAAGGGCGCGTCCGGGCGCATCGCCGCCATCACCACGGTCATTGACGGCATCGCCTTCCAGACCAACATCCTGGCGCTGAACGCTGCCGTCGAGGCGGCGCGCGCGGGCGAGCACGGGCGCGGCTTTGCCGTGGTGGCGTCCGAGGTGCGCACGCTGGCCCAGCGCGCGGGCCAGTCGGCCAAGGAGATCCGCACGCTCATCACCGACTCCAGCGGCCAGGTCGAGACGGGCGTGGACCTGGTGGCGCGCACCGGCGGCACCATGCAGGAGCTGGTGGGCCAGGTGGGGCGCGTGGCGTCCATCATCAACGAGCTGCGCACCGCAGCGGACGAGCAGAGCGTGGGCATCGCCCAGGTCAACGACACCGTGAACCAGCTCGACCAGATGACGCAGCAGAACGCGGCGCTGGTCGAGGAGTCGTCCGCCGCCGCCGCCAGCCTGCGCGAGCAGGCGGGCAGCCTGGCGCAGGCGGCGGGGGCCTTCCGGCTGGCATAAGCCCAAAAAGAAAGAGCCGCCCGAAGGCGGCTCTGGCGGCGGGGCAGGGCAGGTCAGCCCTGCGCGCCCAGCAGCTGCTGCAACTCGCCCGACTCGTACATCTCCATCATGATGTCCGAGCCGCCGATGAACTCGCCCTTCACGTAGAGCTGCGGAATGGTGGGCCAGTGGCTGTAGTCCTTGATGCCCTGGCGGATGGCGTCGTCCTCCAGCACGTTCACGGTGGCGATGCTCTTGGGGTCCACGCCGCAGGCTTTCAGGATCTGCACCGCACGGCCCGAAAAGCCGCACATCGGAAAGCTGGCGCTGCCCTTCATGAACAGCAGGATGTCGTTGGATTTGACCAGTTGGTCGATGCGTTGCTGGGTGTTGTCGCTCATGGGGACTCCTTGAAAGGGGAAAGCTGCGGGGCCGCAATGGCGTGGATTATTTCACCGTCTGCCATAGCCCGCCCGAGCAGCGCGCGATGCCGGCCAGGTCGTTGCGGCTTTGCACCTGGGCGAAGCCCCGGGCCGCGAGCAGGGCGCGCACGGCTTCGGCCTGGTCGTGGCCGTGCTCCAGCAGCAGCCAGCCGCCGGGCGCGAGGCGGGCAGGGGCCTGGGCGATGATGGCGCGGAGGTCGTCAAGCCCGTCGGGGCCGCTGGCGAGGGCCTGCAGGGGCTCGTGGGTGAGTGCGCGCAGGTGCGGGTCGTCCGCTGCGATGTAGGGCGGGTTGGACACGATGGCGTCGAACGGGCCCTCGTCTTGCGCCAGGCCCGCCAGCCAGTCCCCCGCCGCGAAGCGCACGGGCAGGCCCAGGCGCCGGGCGTTCGCGCGGGCGACGGCCAGGGCGTCCTCGCTCGCGTCCACGGCCAGCACCCGGGCGGTGGGGCGTTGGCTTTGCAGAGCCAGGGCGATGGCGCCGCTGCCGGTGCCCAGGTCGGCGATGCGCGGGGCGGGCAGGGGGGCCAGCACTTGCAGCGCCCAGTCCACCAGCGTTTCGGTGTCGGGGCGCGGGTCGAGCACGCGGGCATCGACTTGCAGGGCCAGGCCGTAGAACTCTTTGGTGCCCGTGAGGTAGGCCACGGGCTCGCCTGCGGCGCGGCGCTGGCACAGGGCGGTGAAGCGTGCGTGCTGGGCGGGCGTGAGCGTGTCGGTGTCGTGCGCCAGCAGCCACGCGCGGCCTGCGTCGGGGCGGGCCAGGGCGTGCAGCAGCAGCATCTGGGCGTCGATGCGTGCCAGGCCCAGGGCGTGGGCCTGGGCGAGTGCCTGGGCGATGGTGCAGGATGCGTTCACTCTTGTTTTGATAGCTGCTTGCGCTTGTCCAGTAAGCGCTAGGGGCCGATTTGGCTTAAACCGCACCCATTTCCAGTTCTTCCAGCTGCTCGGCCTCGCGGGCGTGTTGCAGGGCCTGCAGCACGTCGGAGAGGTCGCCTTCCATCACGGCCAGCAGCTTGTACAGCGTGAGGTTGATGCGGTGGTCCGTCAGCCGCCCCTGCGGAAAGTTGTAGGTGCGGATGCGGTCGCTGCGGTCGCCGCTGCCGATCAGGCCCTTGCGCAAGGCGGCCTCCTTGGCGGCGCGCTCGCTGCGCTCTTTCTCTTGAATGCGCGCCTGCAGCACCTGCAGCGCCTTGGCCTTGTTGCTGTGCTGGCTGCGACCGTCCTGGCATTCGGCGACGATGCCGGTGGGCAGGTGGACCACGCGCACGGCCGAGTCGGTCTTGTTGATGTGCTGCCCGCCCGCGCCGCTGGCGCGGAAGGTGTCGATGCGCAAATCGGCCGGGTTGAGCTTGATCGCCTCGTGCTCGTCCGGCTCGGGCATCACGGCCACGGTGCAGGCGCTGGTGTGGATGCGGCCCTGCGTCTCGGTGGCGGGCACGCGCTGCACGCGGTGACCGCCGGATTCGAACTTGAGCGCGCCGTACACATGGTCGCCCTCGATGCGCAGCACGATCTCCTTGTAGCCGCCCAGCTCGGCCGCGTTCTCGCTGACCACCTCGACCTTCCAGCCCTGGCTGGCGGCGTAGCGCGTGTACATGCGCGTCAAGTCGCCCGCGAACAGGGCCGATTCGTCGCCGCCCGTGCCCGCGCGGATTTCGACGAAGGCGTTGCGCGCGTCGTCGGGGTCTTTGGGCAGCAGCAGGCGCTGCAGCTCGTCTTCGAGCTGCGCCAGCTCGGCCTCGGCGGCGGAGATTTCTTCCTGCGCCATCTCGGCCATGTCGGGGTCTTCGAGCATCTCGCGCGCGCCTGCCAGGTCGGCTTCGCGCTGCTGGTGGCGGGCGTAGCGGCCCGCGATCTGCGTGACCTCGGCGTGCTCCTTGGAGATGGTGCGGTACTGCGCCATGTCGGCCATGATGTCCTCGCGGGACAGCAGGAAGTCGAGTTCACCCAGGCGCTGCGCGTAGCGTTCCAACTGGCTTCTGAGAAAGGGTTTCATGCGGGTCGGGAAAGTGGTTTGCTACTGAACTTGTAGCTGCTGGCGCTTATGCAGTAAGCGCGGGAGGCCGATTGGGCTTGAAATGTGCGAGCGTTGCTAACGCTCTTTGCGCAGGAACAGGCGCGATACCGTCTGCGCCGTCTGCGCGCGCGTGCCGGCGTCGCCCGCGCGCAGCTCGGCCAGGGTGCCGTGCAGCATCTTCTGCGTGAGGCCGCGCGACAGCGCCTCCAGCACCGCGTCCACGTCCTCGCCCTTGGCGAGCAGCTTGCGTGCGCGGGCCAGCTCCAGCGCGCGCCATTCGTCGGCCTGGGCATTGAGCTGCTGGATCAGCGGCACCACGCCGCCTTCCGTGCCGATGGGGCTGCGCAGCTCCATCCAGTGCATGAAGCTCTGCACGCCCGCGTCGATGATGGCCTCGGCCTGCGCCACCGCCGCCTGGCGGTTGGCCTGCGCGGTCTGCACCACGCTGGCGAGGTCGTCCACGGTGTACAGGTACACGTCGCCCAGGGCCTTGACCTCGGGCTCGATGTCGCGCGGCACGGCCAGGTCCACCATGAACATGGGGCGGTGGCGGCGCTTCTTGAGCGCGCGCTCCACGGCGCCCAGGCCGATGATGGGCAGGCTGCTGGCCGTGCAGCTGATGACGGCGTCGAACTCGTGCAGGCGCTCGGGCAGGTCGGCCAGGCGCATCACCTCGCCGCCGAAGCGGGTGGCGAGCTTTTCGCCGCGCTCCAGCGTGCGGTTGGCGATGGAGATCTGCTTCGGCGTCTTGGCCGCGAAGTGCGTGGCGCACAGCTCGATCATCTCGCCCGCGCCGACGAACAGCACGCGGATCTTCGACAGGTCTTCAAAGAGCTGCCCCGCCAGCCGCACGGCCGCCGCCGCCATGCTGATGCTGTGCGCGCCGATCTCGGTGCTGGTGCGCACCTCCTTGGCTACGGCAAAGCTGCGCTGGAAAAGCTGGTTGAGCGTGGTGCCCAGGGCGCCTGCGGTCTCGGCGGCGCGCACGGCGTCCTTCATCTGGCCGAGGATCTGCGCCTCGCCCAGCACCATGGAATCGAGCCCGCTGGCCACGCGGAAGGCATGGCGCGCGACGAGGCTGTCTTCGAGCGCGTAGGAGTGCGAGCGCAGCAGCGCCGGGCTCACGCCGCCGCTTTGCGCCAGCCAGCCCAGCGTGTGGTCCAGCGCGGGGGCCTCTGCGGCGCAGTAGATTTCGGTGCGGTTGCAGGTGGAGATGATGGCTGTCTCCACGCCCGGGTGGCGGCTGGCGCTGCCCAGCGCCTGGCGCAGGCCGTGCAGCGTGGGGGCGATCTGGTCGAGCGCGAACGCGAACCGGCCACGCAGGTCGAGCGGCGCGGTGGTGTGGTTGATGCCGAGGGCCCAGACTGCCATGGGCTGCGATTATAAAATTCCCGGCTCCCGCGCGTGGCCCTGCCTGGACTGGCCTTGACGTGGGTCAATTCGCCCATGGACGCACTGCACACCTTCAACCACCTGCTCAACTTCGCTGCGCCCGCCGCCGCCCTGGCCGTGCTGCTGGCGCTGGCTGGGCGATTTTTCAAGCCAAAAGGGGCTCTGGCGCTTTCCCTGATTGGGCAGGTAGCTATTATTTTTGTAGTTGGCGTGGCGGTGCTGGCGGGCGGGCTGGTGCTGTGGGGCCGCGACGGCAAGATGCTGACCTATGCCGCGCTGGTGCTGGCCTGTGCCAGTTGCCAGTGGGTGCTGGTGCGCGGCTGGCGGGGCTGACCGTTCCTCAGTGGTAGTCGTCTTCGCGCTGGTGGCGGATGGCGGAGACGACTACCTCGCTGTCGCTGACGATGTGGAGCAGGGCCACGTAGCCCGCAGCGCCAAACGGAATCACCAGTTCGCGCTCCAGCCGGTCGTCGAAGGCGATGCGGCAGGTGAAAGGGTTGCGCTCCAGGATGCCGAATTCGCGCCGGATGGCGGCCAGGGCGCGTTCCGGCAGGTCGAAGTCCCCGTGCGCGAGCGCCGTTTCCACCAGGAAGTCTTCGAGCCGCCGCAAGTCGTCCAGCGCCCCGCCGGTGAGGCGGACGGCGTAGCTCACGAGCCCTGGCGCAGCGCGCCCATGCGGCCTGCCAGCCGCTGCTGCATGGCGGACAGGGCCTCGACCGCATCGTGCAGGTCGCCCGTCGCGCGCGCTTGCGCGAGCGATGCACGCCCACGCTCCACGAACTCCAGCTGTGCCTTGCGCCGCCGGGCCGCTTGCACGGTGGCCTGTTCGACGAACTGCGAGAGCGTTTCGCCTTCGAGCAGCACGCTTTCGATGGCCTGCCGTACCGCAGGGGGCACGCGCACGGGCGGGAGTTGGGCGGTCTTCATCGCGCCATCGTACCGTGATTGCAGTGCAATTGCTATGCGACAGGCGGGTCGCCGCTCTCGCGCTGCGCCTGCGCCACCGCCGTGGTGGCGGGCGGCGACAGCGCCAGCCCGGCTGCGCGCAGCGCGTCCAGGATGCAAAACAGCAGGTCGCTGCGCACCCCGCCCGCGTTGCGCGGGTTGCTGACGTAGCCGGTCGCCAGGAAGGTGAGCGTGCCGTTCTGGATGCCTTCGAGCTGCACTACCGGGGCGGGGTCGTCCAGGATGCCCTCGTGCGACTCGAAGGCCGCCAGGATCAGCGCGCGCATGCGCTGCGCGTCCGTGTCCAGCGGCGCGGGCAGGCGCAGCTGCACGCGGCCCGGCGCGCCGGTCAGCGTCATGTTGCGCACGGTCTTGGTGATGAACTCCGAGTTGGGCACGATCACGGTGGAGCGGTCGCCGAGCTGGATCTCGGTGGCGCGCACGTTCACGCGGCGCACGTCGCCCTCGGTGTCGCCCAGCACCACCCAGTCGCCCACCCGCACGGGCCGCTCGGCCAGCAGGATCAGGCCCGAGATGAAGTTCTGCACGATGGCCTGCAGCCCGAAGCCGATGCCCACCGACAGCGCGCTGGCCACCCAGGCGATGCGCTCCACGCTGATGCCCAGGCCCGCCAGCGCGAAGGCGATCACCACCACGCCGCCCACGTAGCCCAGCAGCGTGGTGATGGAGCTGCGCATGCCCGGGTCCAGCGCGGTGTGGGGAAAGTAGCGCTCGGTGAGCCAGCGCTTGAACATGCGGATCAGCAGCAGCCCCGCCGCCGCCACCGCCAGCGCCGTGAACAGGGCCTGCGGCGCCAGCGTGAAGTCGCCCACCTGGATGCTGTGGTCCACGGTGCTGCCCCGGCGGAAGACCTCGTCCGGCCCCGTGCCCAGGGGCGCCATGAGCGCGATCACCATGTAGAAGAACAGCGCCACGCGCAGCAGGCCGGACACGAGCACGGCGGCCTGGTCGAGCAGCGGCGCGTCGATGCCCAGCCCCTGGTGCAGCCGCGCGCCGAAGCCGCCCTGGGACGAGAGCACGGCCTCGCACACGTCGTCCACCAGCAGGAACAGCAGGTACGCGCTGGCGAAGACCACGCCGGTCCACAGCATCTGCCGCGTGAGCGTGCCCGCCAGCGCCACGTAGCCCAGGGCCACCAGCAGCACCGTGGCCGCCACGCCCACCCCTGCCGCCGCCATGAGCAGGCCCACCCACACCGGGCGGGGCGCTGGCGCGTCCTGGTCCGGCGGCGTGGCGGCAGGGCTGGCGCGCAGGGGGCGCAGCGCCAGGGCCACGATGGCCGAGAGCAGCAGCGCCGTGACCACGTTCACCATCACCTCGGCGACCGGGCTGGCGCCGACGATGCCGTTCACCTCGGTCGCCAGCCCGCCCAGCGCGGCCACGAGGGCGATCCACCACGGGTAGGGGCTCAGGCGCCGGGCCAACTCGTCCGTGATGCCGGGCAGCCGCCAGGAGCTGCGCCTGCGCGACAGCAGCGCATGCCCCAGGCCGACGACGAAGGCCGCGAACGCCGCCAGCTGTACGCTGGCCTGGGCCAGCGCGTGGGGGCCGGCCTGCAGCGGGCCGTCCACCGCCAGGGCGCTCCAGGCCAGCTGAACGGCCAGCGCGGCCAGCAGCACGTACAGGGCCACCGTGGCCGTGGCCAGCAGCGACCGGCGCAGCCGCCCGGCGGGCAGGCGTGCGGGCACGGCGCGCACCAGCAGCCATTCGCCCAGCGGAATACCGGCCACGACCAGCAGCAGGGCGCAGGCCAGCTGGCTGAGGAAGGCCGCGCGCTGGCCCGGCGCCAGCGCGGCGGCCAGGGCCGCGCGCA
>NZ_JASGDA010000070.1:0-18540 GCF_047607405.1 Acidovorax sp.
GCGGGCGGCGTCCAGCGCGGCGTCGCGCCGCGCGCGGTGCAGCGGCGCGCCCGCCGCGAAGAACAGGCTGCCCAGGCAGCGCTGGCCCGCCAGGCCCAGCGGGCCGTGCAGCAGGCGGTGGTCGGCCGCGTCGATCACGCCGCGCTCCAGCCACAGGCCGGGGATCTCGATGTGCTGCTCGAAGCGCCCCGCCGCGAAGGGCTGGCCCGCGTGCGGCAGGCCGAGCGCCGTCACGTCCCAGCCCATGCACTCGGCGCCGGGGGCCAGTTGCAGCGCGAGGTGGTTCCGGGCCTGGCAGGCGTTGTAGCAAAGCGCTTCCAGCGGCAGCCATTCCAGCCGCGCGCCGTCGGCCAGCGCGAGGTGCGTGCGCTGCAAGGCCGCCTCGCCTGCGGAGCGGTAAAAGCGCGTGGCGCCCGGCGTGGTGACCAGGCCGTGCGCCCCGGGGGCCACGCTGGCGGTGATGTCCAGCACGTCGCCACCCACCAAGCCGCCGGGCGGGTGCACCAGCACGTTGTGGCACACGGCGCCGCCCTCGGGGTACAGGCTTTGCAGCACGCGCAGCGGCCCGTCGTGCGCGAAGCGGGCCACGGTGCGGGCGTCTTCCAGGGCGTAGTCGAGCTTCAGGCGGGCGTGCCAGGGCATGGGGTATCGTTTGCTACCAAATAGGTAGCTGATTATGCACGGCGCATGCGCGCTGGCGGCTTGTTTGATCCTTGAAAATCAAGCCGTCTGGCGTGCCGCCTCTTGCGGCTGCTGCGCGTACCAGCTGCGCAGCTTGCCGGGGTTGAGCAGGCCCTGCGGGTCGAAGCGGCGCTTCATCGCCACCACGGCGGGGTCGAGCTGGTTCTGCTTGCCGTCTTCCACGATGTAGGTGTGCGGGTTGTTGATCTGCACGCCGTGGTCGCGGTAGATCTGCATGATCTCGTTCAGGCGCTCCTCGGTGGTGTAGCGGATGAGCTGCAGCCCGCTGCAGTTGAAGGCGCCTTCCTTGGTGCGCAGGAATTCGAGGTGCATCATCACCTCGCCGCCCAGCGCGGCCTCCAGCGCCTTGATCTGCTCGATGCGGCGCGCGGGGGTGAAGCCGCTCTGGATGTAGGTCAGGCCCTTGTCCACCTTCAGCGCGTGCAGCGTGGTGTGGTTCCAGGTGCATTCCAGCAGGGTCTTGTGGCTGGCTTCCACCTCGTCCGCCGTCTTGCGGTAGGTGACGGTGCCGCCCAGCGCGGCGGCCATGTCGCGCATGCCCGCCTCGGAGTGCGGCGCCACCAGCACCATCACGGCGTGGCAGCCGCGCGGCATGGCGTCGGCCAGGCTGGTGAAGTAGTCGGGAATGGGGGCGGCCAGAAAGCACACTTCCTTCTTTTGCAGCCCTGGCGCGCTGCCGAAGCGGTCGGCGAACTCCAGCGCGGGGTCGAAGGCGTCGAAGGTGACGATGCACTCCGTCCACGCCACGGCGGGCGTGAGGGCCACTTCCAGCTCCAGCACGATGCCGTTGGTGCCGTAGGTGTGGTGCAGCAGCATGGCCTCGGGGCCGCGCAGCTCCACGATCTGCGGCTCGGGCTCTACCGTCATCGCGCGCACGGCCAGCACGTTGCCCGGCGCGGCCAGCGGGCCGTGGTTGATGGAGCCCGCGCCGCCGAAGCCGCCGCCGAACAGCCCGCCGAGCGTGGCGCTGCGGTAGGTGGACGGCAGCCAGCGCAGCTCGTGCCCCTGGGGCCGGGCCTGCGCGTCGAAGTCCGCCAGCCGGATGCCCGCCTGTGCGCGGCCCGTGCCGCCCCGCACCCAGCCGAAGGCGTTGTAGCCCGACATGTCCAGGATCACGCCGCCGTGCAGCGGCGTGCTCTGCCCGTAGTTGCCGGTGCCGGTGCCGCGCAGGGTCAGGGGGATGCCCGCGCGGGCGCAGGCGGCCACGACGGCGCGGATTTCGTCCTCGGTGCGCGGGCGCACGGCCAGGTCGGCGCGCTTGCCCGCCAGGTCGCGCTTGAGCACGGGGCTGAACCAGGAGAAGTCTTGCGACAGGCGGCCCACGCGCAGCGGGTCGGCGATCCAGTCGAGGTCGGGCAGCTGTCCGGGCAGGTCCTGGACGGTGGGGGGAGTCGCGGTCATGCGGGTATCAGTCCTGGGAGTTTTCAGAGGCGTGCCAGCTGCCGAGGGCCAGGCGCGTAAACCAGGCCATCAGCACGAACAGCGCCACGCCGGTGAGCGAGATCAGCAGCAGCGCGGCGAACATGCGCGGGATGTTGAGCTGGAAGCCCGCCTGCAGGATCTGGTAGGCCAGGCCCGCGCCCGTGCCGCCCGTGCCCGCGACGAACTCGGCCACCACGGCGCCGATCAGCGCCAGGCCGCTCGATATGCGCAGCCCGCCAAAGAAATACGGCAGCGCGCTGGGAATGCGCAGGCGCAGCAGCGTTTGCAGCCGCGTGGCGCGGTTGAGCTTGAAGTAGCTCTGCAAATCGGGCTCCACGCTGCGCAGGCCCAGCGTGGTGTTGCTGATGATGGGGAACAGCGCCACCAGCGCGGCGCAGATCACCATCGAGGCGATCGGGTCCTTCACCCAGATGATGATGAGCGGCGCCACGGCCACGATGGGCGTGACCTGCAGCAGCACCGCGTACGGGAACAGCGCGGTCTCGATCGCCTTGCTCTGCACGAACAGGAACGAGATCAGCACCCCGGCCACGGTCGCCACGGCGAAGGACAGCACGGTGATCTTGACCGTGACCCACAGCGACGCGCCCAGGGACGCCCAGTCGGTCGCCAGGGTCTTGAGCATGAGCAGGGGCGAGGGCACCAGGTAGGCGGGCAGCTCCATGCCCGTGACCAGGCCCTGCCACAGCGCGATGAGCACCACGCCCACGAGCACCGGATACACCACGCGCTGCACGCGCGGCTGGGCCATCAGCGGCACGCGCTCGGCGGCGGGTGCGGGCGGCAGGGGCTTGCTGCTGCTCATGTCGCTGCCTCCTCGGTGCCCGCGCTGGCGCGCAGCAGGCTGTCCTGCAACTGCTTGGCGTAGCGGCTGAACTGGGGCGACACCATGAAATCGGTGGTGCGCGGGTAGGGCTCGTCGATGCGGAACTCCTCCACCACGCGGCCGGGGCGCGCGGCCATCATCACCACGCGGCTGGACAGGAACACGGCCTCGTGGATCGAGTGCGTCACGAAGATCACGGTGAGCTTCTTCTTGCGCCACAGGTCCAGCAGGTCGGCGTCGAGCTTGTGGCGCGTGATCTCGTCGAGCGCGCCGAAGGGTTCGTCCATGAGCAGCAGGTCCGGCTGGGTGACCAGGCCGCGCGCGATGGACACGCGCATCTGCATGCCGCCCGACAGGGCGCGCGGCAGCGCGGTGGCGAACTTATCGAGGCCCACCAGGGCCAGGGCGTCGGCCACGCGGGCGTTGGCCTCGGCGCGCGGCAGGCCCGCCAGGTCCAGCGGCAGGCGCACGTTGGACTGCACGCTGGCCCAGGGCATGAGCGTGGGCGACTGGAAGACGAAGGCCATCTTCTTGCCGCTGTCGTCCAGCTGCGCCACGGGCTTGTGCCACAGCAGCAGGCGGCCATCGCTGGGCTCCAGCAGCCCGGCCACCATCTTGAGCAGGGTGCTCTTGCCGCAGCCCGAGGGCCCCAGCAGGGTGACGAACTCACCTTCCTCGATGCTCAGCTCCACGGGCAGCAGGGCCTGCGTGCCGTTGGGGTAGGTCTTCTCGGCGGACAGGATCTGTACCGCCGGGACGGCTTGCGGGGTCTCGGTGGGGGGCGCCATGGCGTACACCTTTCGCGCGGTCAGGGCAGAACCTTCAGGTCCTTGACGAAACGGGTGGTGTAGGTGTCGGCCAGCTTGACCTTGGCAGGGTCGATGAGCTTGGACTCCACCAGAAAGTCGTAGCTCGCCTTGGCGCGCGCGTCGGTGATGATGCCGATGCCCAGGGTGGCGGCGTCGCCGCCGCCGACCATGCCCATCTCCTTGAGCTTGGCCACGCTGTAGTTCAGCTGCTCGTCGGTCATGTTGGGGTTGTCCTTCTTGATGAGGGCGTTGGCGGGCGCGGGGTCGTTCAGGTAGCTCTTCCAGCCTTCCATGGACGCCTTCACGAACGCGGCCACGGCGGCGCTGCGGTCCTTGACGGTTTTTTCCATGCAGCTCACGGTGGTGGCGTAGGCCGGAAAGCCGTGGTCGCTGAACATCAGCGTGGTGGCCTTCACGCCCGCCTTGGCGATGGCGAACGGCTCGGAGGTCAGGTAGCCCTGCTGGGCGGTGTTCTTGTCGGCCACGAAGGGCTGGATGTTGAAGGTGTAGGGCCGCGTCTGCGAATCGGTGAAGCCGTATTTGGCCTTGAGCCAGGGCCAGAAGCCGCGCTGCGCGGACGAGGCGATGAGGATGGTCTTGCCCTTCAAGTCCTCGAACTTCTTCACGTCGTCGTGCGCGATCAGCACCTGCGGGTCCTTCTGGAACACGGCGGCCACGGTGGTCACGGGCACGCCGCCCTCGCGCACCTGGATCATCTGCATGTCGCTCGATCCCATCACGCAGTCGGCCTGGCCCGCAGCCATCATCTGCACGGTGTTGACCTGCGGGCCGCCCATCTTGACCGTTACGTCCAGGCCGTGCTTCTTGTACAGGCCGGTGGCCAGGGCCTGGTAGAAGCCGCCGTGCTCGGCCTGGGCGTACCAGTTGGTCATGTAGATGAATTTTTCCTGCGCGTGCGTGGTGCTGGCGGCACCAAGGGCGAGCAGCGCGGCTGCACCAAGTTTGCGAAGGCGGGGGGCGTTGTTCGTCGTCATGGCAGGCTCCAGGAGGGTGGTGGACAGGGGTGTGGCAGGGGCTTCGCAGGTTTCAGGCCAGCGCGGAGGAATGCTCGACGTGGCCCGTGTGCTGGGCGCGGCCCCAGGTGGGTTCGGCGCGCGGCGCCCATTGCAGGCGGTACAGCTCGGTGATGGCGTCGGCCCAGCTCGCGGCCAGCGAGTCGAGGATGGCGTGGCCCTGCTCGGCAGTGGCGGGCAGCGGGTCGCCGATGATGCCGCTGGGCCCGAAGTCGCGCGCGCTCCAGGCGCAGGCGGGGCGACCGTCGGGCGACAGCAGGGGGGCGTCGAACACGGGCGGGTAGTTGGTCACCGCGCGCTCCATGTGAACGGTGTCGGGCGCCAGGGCCAGCATCAGCGCCGTCTCGGCGTGGCCCGCGTGCATGGACAGCTTCTTTTCACGCTCCGACAGGAAGCGGCCCGCCGCGTGCGGCACGCGCCAGGTGAAGCTGGGCACCACGATGAAGTCGCCGTGGCGCAGGCGCAGCTCGCGCGCGGACATCTCCAGCACCTGCGGCTGGCCGCCGTGGCCGTTGACGAACAGCAGCTTGCGAAAGCCCGCGCGATAGACCGACTCGCCCACCTCGTTCATGGTGGCCAGCAGCGTCTCGCCGGTCAGCGTGACGGTGCCGGGAAAGTGCAGGTGCTCCTCCGACTTGCCGTAGGTGATGGGCGCCATCGCGAAGGCAGGCACGTCGGCGGGCAGGCGAGCCAGGGCATGGCCCACCACGCCCGCGCTGATGACCGTGTCCACCGCGCAGGGCAGGTGCGGGCCGTGCTGCTCGGTGGCGCCCGTGGGCAGCACGATGACGGTGTTGGCCTTGTCCGGCAGGTCGGCGATCTCGGTCCAGCTCAGGTAGGGCAGGTAGCGGTGGGGCGGGTTGTAGCCGTGCAGCATGGGAGGGTCTTTCGTGGGTGAAGGGGTCAGCGCAGCGGCAGGTAGGCCGTGGCTTCCACCTCGATGAGGATGTCGGGCGTGGGCAGCATGCCGGTCACCTCCACCACGGTGGACGCTGGCGGCTCGCCGGGGAAGAACAGCCGGCGCACGCGGCTGTACTGCGGAAAGTGGTCCAGGTGCTTGAAGTACTGCACCAGCTTGATCACGTCGGCCATCTGGCCGCCCGCCGCCTCGACGGTCTGGCGGATGCGGTCGAGAACGTACCAGCTCTGCGCGAGGATGGGGCCTTCCTTCACGTCGCTGCTGAACTCGCCCGTGCGGCCGATGAGCGTGGCTGCCTCGTCGGGAATGTCGGCGTAGCCGCGCACGATGCGGCTCGCGGCGGGGTCCACGGCGATGACGCCGGAGAGGAACACCATGTCGCCCGCGCGGCGCCATGCGGCGTAGCGGGCCAGGGGCTGGGCGATGCCGGAGGGGGTGGCGGTCATGTTGCAAGGCTCCATGCGGAAGAAGGCTGGCCGCTGGCGACGCGCCCGCCGCGCAGCACCACGCGCGGCTGCGTGCGCGAAGGAAAGCCCCAGGCGTCGGCCTGCTGGAAGACGACCAGGTCGGCGGCGCTGCCCGTCTGCAGCGGCAGTGCTGCGGGGCCGCGGCCCAGCCAGTCGGCGCGGCACAGGGCCTCGGACCAGCGGTCGAACGGCGCGTCCAGTTGGGCGGCCAGCACGCCGGTGGCCAGGGCCTCCAGCGGGTCGAAGCTGCCCACGGGGCAGAACGGGTCCTGCACGTTGTCGCTGGCCACCAGCACGGGGATGCCGCGCGCATGCGCCTCCTTCACCAAGGTGAGGCCGCGCAGTCGCGGCGTGCGGCCCGTGGCGGCGTCCTGCAGCAGCAGGTTGGTGATGGGCAGGGTGACCAGGGTGATGGGGCCTTGCGCCACGGCGTCCAGCGTGGCGAGGGCCGTGGCCTCGTCCTGCGCGGCCAGGGCGCAGGTGTGGCCGCAGACCACGCGGCCCGCGAAGCGCAGCTCGCGCACCAGCGCGGCGGTGGTGGCCAGGCCCTGGGCGCCGGGGTGCAGTTCTTCGTCCACGTGCAGATCCACGTCCAGGCCATGGTGCTGCGCGGCCTCGAACAGGTGGCGCAGGGCCTGCGGGTTCCAGTTGGTGGAATGCACGAAGCCGCCCAGCAGCGCGCCCGGGCCGCTGGCGGCCACGGTGCGGGCCAGCGCCATCGCGGCGTCGCGGCTGGCGTACAGGTGCAGGGGGATCAGGGCCACGCGCTCCAGCGCCAGGCGGCCAGTCCAGTCTTGCGCCAGTTCGCGCAACACGTTCCAGGCCAGGGGCTGGGCGTCGGGCTCCCACCAGTCGCAGTGGGTGCGCACGTGGACGGTGCCCGCGTCGTGGGCCCATTGCAGGGCGCGGCTGGCGCGCTCGCGGATGTCGGTAACCGTCCAGCCCTGGCGGTCGGCCATCATGGCCTCGATGGCGCCGAGCAGGCCGGGCCGCACGGCGCCCATGCGGGGCAGGGTGAAGGCTTTGTCCAGGTGCGTGTGCGCGTCCACCAGGCCGGGCAGGACGAGCGCGCCGCCCAGGTCCCACGCGGGGCCGGTGGGCGCGGGGCCGTGCGGCGTCAGCGATGCGATGCGGCCCTGGGCGATGCGCAGGTCGGCCAGTGCGGGCTGGCCGCCGTGCTGGGGCCAGTCGCTGGGCAGCAGCCAGCGCGGCAGCCGCGCGCGCAGGATGTGGTCGGGGGCGTTGTCCATATCCGTCATGCGAACCGCGCCATGGCACGGCCCACGCGGGCCTTGAAGGCTTCGAGCCGCGTGGGCGTGGCCACGTTCATGTGGTAGTAGGCGTGGTAGTCCACGCGCGCCCGGCCACCCGTGAGCAGGCGCAGGTAGCGTGTGATGGACTTGCGCGGCGGGTCGCCCATGAGCAGCGCCGTCCAGCGTGGGCGGCCATAGGTGACGACCGCCGCAATGCGCCGGATGTGCGTGAGCGAGGGCTTGACGTTCTGCGGGTCGCTGATGTCGAAGGCCACGCCGGGCATGAGCACGCGGTCGAAAAAGCCCTTGAGCATGGCCGGCAGCCCGAAGCACCAGGTGGGAAAGCAGAACACCAGCGCCTCGGCGCGCAGCAGGCGGTCCACGTAGCCCTGCACGGGCAGGCGGTTGCTGGGCACTTCGTGGTAGCCCAGGCGCTCCTCGCGGCCCAGCACGGGGTTGAAGCCTTCGGCGTACAGGTCGCAGTCGTCCACCTCGTGCCCGGCGGCGCGCAGGTTGCGCACCACCTCGGCGTGCAGGGCTGCGTTGTAGCTGGTCTCCACGGGGTGGCAGTAGATGACGAGGATGCGCATGTCGGAGCCTTGGGGGTCAGATATCCAGCGTGAGGGTGGGGCCGTGGCTGCGCGCGCAGCACACGGCCATGTGGGTGCGCTGCTCGTCGGCGCTCAGGCAGCTGTCGCGGTGGTCGGGCGTGCCGTCGAGCCAGCGCGTCACGCAGGTGCCGCACACGCCCTGTTCGCACAGGGTGTCTATGGCGACGCCCGCGAGCTGCAGCACGTCGGCGATGCTCTCGCCAGGCGCCACGGGCAGGCGCATCTGGCTGCGCGCGAGAATCAGTTCAAAGGGCTGCTCCGCAGCGGGCGGGGGGTTCATGCTTGACCGTCCGATTTGATCGAATGGTCAAACTCTCGCAAGCACCGTGCCAAGCCGCGCCTGCGGGCGGGGCGCCCTGCGGCGCGTGGAATTCCTCAGTCTGGTGCGAGGCCGCAGCCCAGCAGCACGAATGTGGTGATCTGGCGCGCGATGGGCTCGCGGGCGATGGGCTCGCCGGGCGCCAGGCCCAGCATCACCTGCACCTGCGCTTCGTAGTCGGCGTAGTGCTGGGTCATGGCCCAGATCTGCATGAGCAGCATGCGCGCATCCAGGGGGCGCATGCGGCCCTCGGCGATCCAGCGGTCGATGAGGTCCACCTTCTCTTGCGTGGACGCCACGGCCAGGGGCCAGTAGCGGCCCAGGTGGGGGCCGCCGCCCAGCACCTCGCTGGTGAAGATGCGCGACAGGCCGGGGTTGTCCAGCGCGTAGTCGAGCTTCTTGCGCACGTAGCTGGCCAGCACGGTGCGGGGGTCGTTGCTGCCGGCGTCGAGCGTGAAGGCGTTGGCCCAGCCGTTGAGCACTTCCTGCAGCAGCTCCTCGTACAGCGCCTCCTTGCTGCGGATGTAGTAGTGCAGTTGGGGCTTGGTCAGCCCGGCGCGCTCGGCAATGGCCTGGGTGGATGCGCCCCGATAGCCGTGGCGGCTGAATTCGGCGATGGCCGCCTCGCGGATAGCGCGCAGGATGCGCTCGCGGCCCTGGCGGGGGCGGCCGGGCGGGGCTTCGGGGCCGGGCGGGGACGGAGGGCAGGACGTGGGCTGCGGCATGGCTGGGCGCGAAAGGGCGTCCATTGTGCCTGCCGCAAAGGCGCTCACGGCTTCCAGAACCCCACGTGCGGCGCGATGGCCTCGTCGATGAGCAGCGGGCCTATGCACACGATGGGGCGCGACGCGGTGGCGAACACGTCGCGGCAGGGCATGTCCAGCAGGTACTGCCCGCCGCTGCGCCCGCGAAAGCGCCGCAGCCGCGCGGTGTCCAGGCCGTACACCACGCGACCGATGCCGGACCAGCAGATGGCGCCCGCGCACATCGCGCACGGCTCGGCGGACGAATACAGCGTTGCCTGCGCCAGCACGTCGCGGCCCAGGCGCGGACTCAGACTGCGCAGCGCGTTGATCTCGGCGTGCGCCGTGCAGTCGCTGCCGTCTGCCGATCCGCCATGCGCCTCGGCCAGCACCGTGCCGTCGGGTGACGTGATGACGGCGCCGAAGGGCCGGTGGCCGCGCGCCCGCGCCATGCAGGCCCAGGCGATGGCGCTGCGCAGGCGGTGCTCGTCGGCCTCCGCCGCGCCGTCGGCGGGGGCCAGCGTCAGGGCGGTGATGGGCTGGGCGCGCATGGCGTGCTCAGGCTTTCCATGCACCCTGGTGCGAGGCGGACGACTCCTGCAGCAGCGCAGGCCCTATGCATTCGATGGGGTGGGGCGACGCGGCGAACACGTCGCGGCACGACAGCTCGGCGTCGCGCTGGTCGGCCCGCTCGCCCCGGAACACGCGCAGCCGCACCGCGTCGATGCCATAGACCACGCGCCCGATGTTGGACCAGAAAATGGCGCCCGCGCACATCACGCACGGCTCTGCCGACGAATACAGCGTGGCCCCCGCCAGCACCTCGCGGGGGTAGCGCGGGCTGGCGATGCGGATGGCCGACACCTCGGCGTGCGCGGTGCAGTCGCCCGTCTCGCCGTTGGCGTTGCCGGCCTCGGCCAGCACGGCGCCGTCCGCGCCGACGATGACGGCGCCAAAGGGCCGGTTGCCGCGCTCGCGGGCGCGCTCGGCCTGGGCGATGGCCTGGCGCAGGTACAGGCCGTCGCGCGCGTCGATGGCGGCTTCGGCGGGAAGGGAAGGGTCCTGCTGCACGGTGGTTGTCTCCTTGGGGACCGTCTTGCAGAAAGCGTGCCCATGCCCGCATGCGCTAGTTTGGTGCGTTGCAGGTGGCGCAGCATTTGCATGCAACGGACGCGAGAGTAGAAGCGTTCAGCACGGCCTTCCGTGCGGGTCATTGCTCTTTTCGTTGGCACACACCACTTGAAAGGAAACAGACCATGAACACGACGAACTACGCCCTGGGCGAGCTGGAGAAGGAATCCCGCATGGGCGGGCAGGGCGGCGAGACCGCCGCGCGCGAGGTGCGCACCATCGACATCAGCGACTTCGAGCGCCGCATGCCCGAGATCGCCGAGCAGATCTGGGCTGCGTCGGTGGACATCGGCTTCTTTCAGGTGTCGGGCCACGGCATCCCGCTGGAGGACATCCGCGCTGCCTTCGCGCGCGCCGAGCAATTCTTCGCCCTGCCGCCCGAGGCCAAGGCGCGCTGGCCCCTGGCGCGCAACGCGGGCTGGGAGCACAAGGCGCAGATCCGCCCATCCACCAGGACGCCCGACCAGAAGGAGTCCTACCAGGTCACGCGCACGCGCATGGAGGGCCTGTGGCCCGCCGAGGACGAACTGCCCGGCTTTCGCGCCGCCACGCTGGCCTTCGAGCGCCAGTGCTGGGAGGTGGCCATGCGCCTGCTGTCGTGCTTTGCGTACAAGCTGGGCTTTGCGCCCGACTTCTTCACCCGGGCGCACGACCCCGAGGCGCCCAGCTACCAGAGCACGCTGCGCATGCTGCACTACTTTGCGGTGGACCCGGCGCTGAAGGACGAACTGGGCCTGTGGCGCGCGGGCGCGCACACCGACTTCGACTGCCTCACGCTGCTGTTCCAGCGCGCGGGCCAGGGCGGCCTGCAGGTGCTGCCGGGCAAGGAGATGGAGACGCAGCAGTGGACGCCGGTGGAGCCGGTCGAAGGCGTCATCACCTGCAACATCGGCGACATGCTCACGCGCTGGAGCGACGACGCGCTGCCCAGCAACTTCCACCGCGTGCGCAACCCGCTGCCGCACGAATACCAGGGCGCGCGCTACAGCCTGGCCTTCTTCGCGCAGGCCAACGAGGACGCGGTCATCGAAGGCCCGGCGCGCAAGTACCCACCCATCACCGGCGCGGAATACCTGCGCCAGCGCATCAGCGCCAATTTCAGCAACAAATATTGAGCCAAATTGGCCTCTGGCGCTTGTGCAGCAAGCGCTGGCAGCTCACTTTTCAGGAGCGATCCCAGAACCCCAGATGCGGCGCGGTCATCTCGTCGCGCAGTGCTGGAACGGGGCCGACGACCTCCACCGCGCGCTGCCCCCGCGCGAAGACTTCGCGGCACGGCAGGGCGAGCGTGGGGTTTTCGGGGTGGTCGCCGGTCAGCGCCAGCAGCTCGGCCTCCTCGGCGCCGTAGAGCACGCGCCCTATGCCCGCCCAATAGACGGTGCCCGCACACATGGCGCAGGGCTCGAAGGTGGTGACCAGCGTGCATTGCGCCAGGTAGGCGCCGGGGTAGTTGGCGGCTGCCGTGCGGGCCAGCGTGCTTTCGGCGTGGTTCACGGTGTCGATGTTGCCCTGCTCGGCCAGCACCGTCTCGCCGTCGGGCGCGACCAGCAGCGCGCCGAAGGGGTGGCGGCCCATGCTGGCGGCGCGTTCGGCCACGGCGTTGGCGCGCCGCAGGTGGCGCGCGATCTGTTCGGGGGTGAGCGGCGCCATGGGCTCAGTCGCCCTGCGAGCCGCGCCGCGCCCAGGCGGTGGTGTGCTTTTCGATGGCGCTGAACGCCTCGTAGCAAACCATGGCCATGGCGCCCACCACCATCAGCCCGGCAAAGGCCAGGCCCATCTGCATGGACGAGCCCGCGCTGATGAGCAGGTAGCCGATGCCCTCGTTCGCGGCGGTCATCTCGCTGACCGTGGTGCCCACGAAGGCGAGGGTGATCGCCACCTTCAGCGAGCCGTAGAAGTACGGCAGCGAGCGCGGCAGGCCCACCTTGGTCAGCACGTCCCAGCGCTTGGCGCCCAGCACGCGCAGCACGTCTTCCAGCTCGGGCTCCAGCGTGGCCAGGCCGGTGGCGATGTTCACCATGATGGGGAAGAAGCTGATCAGGAAGGCCGTGAGGATGGCCGGGCCGACGCCGATGCCGAACCACACCACCAGGATGGGCACGAACGCGGCCTTGGGCAAGGCGTTGAACGCCGTCATCAGCGGATAGACGGCGGCGTAGGCGATGCGCGAGCTGCCGATCACGAAGCCCAGCAGCACACCCACCACGATGGCGATGCCAAAGCCCGCCAGGGTCACCCAGAAGGTGCGCCAGGCATGGCCCGCGATGACGCCCTTGAACTCCACGAGCTGCGTCCAGATGGCCCAGGGGCTGGGGAAGATGAATTCCGACACGTTGAAGGCCGAGCAGAGCACCTGCCAGAGGATGACGACCGCGAGCAGCAGCACCCAGGGCGACCAGCGCTCGACGTGTTTGCGTTGGCGTGCGTTCATTGCGAAATCTCCCCGCCGGTTTTTCGCAGCGCGCCGATGTGCCCGCGCAGCTCCAGCACGATGTCGGTGAAGGGCTTGGTGTAGGTCAGCTCCAGCTCGCGCGGGCGGGGCAGGTCGATCTCGCGGCGCACGATGAAGCGGCCCGGGCTCTTGCTCATCACGTACACCGTGTCGGCCAGGAACACGCTCTCGCGCAGGTCGTGCGTGACCAGGATGACGTTGAAGCGCTGCTCGGCCTGCAGGTCGCGCAGGATGCACCAGAGTTCTTCGCGCGTGAAGGCGTCCAGCGCGCCGAAGGGCTCGTCCAGCAGCAGCATCTGCGGCTCGTGGATCAGCGCGCGGCAGATGCTGGCGCGCTGCTGCATGCCGCCCGAAAGCTGCCAGGGGAACTTGTCCTCATAGCCGCCCAGCCCGACTTTCTGCAGCAGGGCGCGGGCGCGGGCCTCGTACTCCTTGCGCTTTGGCTTGAACTGGCTGCGGTGCGGCTCCACGATCTCCAGCGGCAGCAGCACGTTGTCCACCGTGGTGCGCCAGGGCAGCAGCGACGGCGCCTGGAAGGCCATGCCCGAGATCTTGAGCGGCCCCGTCACCGGCTGTCCGCCGATGAGGATCTTGCCCATGGACGGCATGCGCAGCCCCGTGGCCAGCTTCATGAAGGTGGACTTGCCGCAGCCCGACGGGCCGACGATGGCGATGAACTCGCCCGGCCGCACCTGCAGGTCGATGGCCTCGACGGCAAAGTGGTTCTGCGCGAGCAGCTCGTCGTTGTAGGCGAGCCAGACATCGCGGAAGTCCACGAAATACGATTCTTCTGCGGCAGCCTGCATGGGTTTGATTTATGAGCGAAATTGGCCTCTAGCGCTTGCCAGTCAAGCGCTTGTAGCTATAAAACTGATAGTGTTACTTACTTCTTGGGCAGAATGTTCAGCTCGGCGTCGCTGGGCAGGAAGCTGGCATTCCACACGTCTGCCGCGTTCACGCGCGTCTTGGTGCCGTAGGCGTCCGAGACCTGCGACGCCATCAGCGACAGGCGCGCGGGCTGGGCGCGGCCAAAGCCTTCGGCGCGCGCGTCGGGGCTGTTGACCACGGTGTCGATGGCGAGCTGCAGGCGGCGCGTCTCCAGCGGCACGTTCACGATGCCGTCGCGGGCCTTGACGTGCTCGATGGACGCGGCGGGGTTGGCGATGACCTCCTTGGCGCCCTTGGTGAAGGCCGACAGGAAGGACTTGATGGCCGCAGGGTTCTCCTTGATGAGCTTGGGGCTGACGATGATGACGTTGCCGTACAGCTTGACCCCGTAGTCCGAGTAGGGCAGCACCACGATTTCGCTGGCCTTGGCGCCGCGCGCCTCCAGGTTCAGCAGGCTGGTGAAGGTAAAGCCGGTGATGGCCTCCACGTCGCCGCGCACCAGCATGGTCTCGCGCAGCGGCGGGTCCATGGCCGTCCACTGCACCGCGCCGATGCCGTTGGCCTTCTGGAAGATGGGAAAGCCCCGGCGGCCAGCGTCGAACACTGGGGCGCCCAGCTTCTTGCCCGTCAGGTCCGTGGGTTTGGTGATGCCGCTCTTCTTGAGCGCCATGACCGAGGCGGGCGTGTTGTTATAGACCATCATCACGGCCACGGGCTTGTTCTGCGCGTCGGGGTTGTTGGCGTGGAACTCCATCAGCGCCGCCAGGTCGGCAAAGCCCATGTCGTACGCGCCCGAGGCCACGCGCTGCACCGTGCCGCCCGAGCCGTTGCCCGCGTCCACCGTCACGTCCAGGCCCGCAGCCTTGAAGTAGCCCTTGGCGACGGGCTGCAGGAACAGGGCGGCCGGGCCCTCGAAGCGCCAGTCGAGCTGGAACTTGATGGGCGTGAGCGCCTGGGAGTGCGCGGCCAGGGGCAGGATGCTGGCGGCAGCCAGGAGCGCGGCGGATTGCAGGAACGAGCGTTTGGTCATGGTGAAAAAGGCTCCAATCGTAAGAAGGCGGTTACTTTGCCCAAGGCGCAGCAAGAAGAATGCCCGTTATGTTGCGCATGGCACCGGGCCTGCGCGCATTGTTCACCAATGTGGTGCGCGTGGCATGCAGGCTTTCCCGGCCTGTGGGTTTGTTGCGATTTGCTGCAATATTGATAGCTGCCAGCGCTTGATGGATAAGCGCTGGAGCCATATTTTGCTTGAAATCACCCGTTGCGCCGCGCGGCGCTGCCCGCCACGGCCAGCGCCGTCATGTTGAGCACGCGGCGCACGGTGGCGGCAGGCGTGAGGATGTGCGCCGTGGCCGCCGTGCCCATGAGCACCGGCCCCACGGTCACGCCGCCGCTGGTGGTGGTCTTGAGCACGTTGTAGAGGATGTTGGCCGCGTCCACGTTCGGGCAGACCAGCAGGTTGGCCGAGCCGGTGAGGGTGGAGTCCGACAGGTAGGTGTTGCGGATCTTGGGCTCCAGCGCGGCGTCGCCGTGCAACTCGCCGTCGCACTCGATCTCGGGGTGGCGGGCCACGAACAGGTCGCGCGCCTCGCGCATCTTGCGCGCCGAGGCGCGCTTGGACGAGCCGAAGGTGGAATGCGACAAAAAGGCCACCTTGGCGGGCGGGCCGAAGCGCTGCACCTCCTGCACCGCCATCCAGGCGATGTCGGCCAGCTGCTCGGCCGTGGGGTCTTCGTTCACGTAGGTGTCGGTGACGAACAGCGGGCCCTTGGGCGTCATGAGGGCGTTGACCGCCGCGTAATGCCGCGCGTCGGGCGCGTGGCCCAGGATGCTGTGGATGCGCTCCAGGTGCGTCTCGTAGGTGCCCACCAGGCCGCAGAGCATGGCGTCGGCGTCGCCCAGCTTGACCATCAGCGCGGCGATGATGGTGTTGGAGCGGCGCACCGCGGCCTTGGCGGCCTCGGGCGTGGCGCCGTTGCGCTTCATGAGCTGGTGGTAGTGCTCCCAGTACTGGCGAAAGCGCGGGTCGTCCGCCGGGTCGCAGATGTCCACGTCCACGCCGGGGCGCATGCGCAGGCCGGCCTTGGCGATGCGCGCGGCGATCACTGCGGGGCGGCCGATGAGGATGGGGCGGGCGATGCGGTCCTCGATGGCGAACTGCGCGGCGCGCAGGGCGCGCTCGTCCTCGCCGTCGGCGTAGGCCACGCGCTTGTGTGCGTCGGGCACGGCCTTGGCCGCGCCGATCACCGGGCGCATGAGCAGGCCGGTCTGATAGACGAAGCGCGAGAGGCTTTCCTTGTACGCCTCCATGTCCTCGATGGGGCGCGTGGCCACGCCCGAATCCGCCGCCGCCTGGGCTACGGCGGGCGCGATCTTGAGGATGAGGCGCGAGTCGAACGGCGTGGGGATGAGGTAGTCGGGGCCGAAGGTCAGTTCCTGGCCCGCGTAGGCGTTGGCGACTTCCTCGCTCACGTTCTCCTTGGCGAGCTGCGCGATCTGGCGCACGCGGCGAGCTTCATGGCCTCGGTGATCTTGGTCGCGCCGCAGTCCAGCGCGCCCCGGAAGATGTACGGAAAGCACAGCACGTTGTTGACCTGGTTCGGGTAGTCCGAGCGGCCCGTGGCGATGATGCAGTCGGGGCGGATGGCCTTGGCGAGTTCGGGGCGGATCTCGGGCTCGGGGTTGGCCAGCGCCAGGATGATGGGCTTGTCGGCCATGGTCTTGACCATTTCCGCCGTGAGCACGCCAGGGGCCGAGCAGCCCAGGAACACGTCGGCGCCCGCCACCACGTCGGCCAGCGTGCGCGCGTCGGTCTTTTGCGCGTAGCGGGCCTTGGACTCGTCCAGCTTGTCGCGGCCCGTGTGGATGACGCCCTTGGAGTCCACCATGAACACGTGCTCGCGCTTCACGCCCAGGCCCACCATCACATCGACACAGGCGATGGCGGCGGCGCCCGCGCCCGAGACGGCGATCTTGACCGCGCCGATCTCCTTGCCCACCAGCTCCAGCCCGTTCAGCAGCGCGGCGCTGCTGATGATGGCCGTGCCGTGCTGGTCGTCGTGGAACACGGGGATGTTCATGCGCTTGGAGAGTTCGCGCTCGATGTAGAAGCACTCGGGCGCCTTGATGTCCTCCAGGTTGATGCCGCCCAGCGTGGGCTCCAGCGCGGCGACGATCTCGATGATCTTGTCCGGGTCGCGCGCGTCCAGTTCGATATCGAACACGTCCACCCCGGCGAATTTCTTGAACAGGCAGCCCTTGCCCTCCATCACCGGCTTGCCCGCCAGCGGGCCGATGTCGCCCAGCCCCAGCACGGCCGTGCCGTTGGTGATGACGCCCACGAGGTTGCCGCGCGAGGTGTAGTCGAACGCCAGCGACGGGTCGGCCTGGATGTCCAGACAGGGGTAGGCCACGCCGGGCGAGTAGGCCAGCGACAGGTCGCGCTGGTTCGACAACGGCTTGGTGGGGGAGACGGAAATCTTGCCGCGCGAGGGGTTGCGGTGGTATTCAAGCGCGGCTTCGCGCAGCGCGGCCTCGGCGGCGGAAAGAGATGAAGTCATGGACGGAAATCCTGCATGCGGGGAGATAAGCGGGCATACAGCTTAACTCGCCGCGCAGGCGTTCCGTCCGGGGGTTTTTACGTCAATGCGCCTCGGCCTGCTTGGCGGCGGCGATGGCGGCGGCCTCGTCGTATTCGGCGCCGTTGAGGAACAGGTTCAGCAGCACGGCGGTGATCGAGGTCAGCAAAATGCCCGATTCGATCAGCGAGTGCAGGCCGTGCGGCATCCACTGCTTGAAGTCGGGCGCCACCAGCGGGATCATGCCGATGCCGATGGACACCGCGACCACCATCGCGTTGTGCCGGTTGCCCTTGAAGTCCACGCCCGACAGGATGCGGATGCCGGTGGAGGCCACCATGCCGAACATCACGATGCCCGCGCCGCCCAGCACCACGGTGGGCAGCGACTCGATCAGCGCCGCCATCTTGGGCAGCATGCCCAGCAGGATCATGATGCCGCCCGCCGCCACGCACACCCAGCGGCTCTTGACGCCGGTGACGGCCACCAGGCCCACGTTCTGCGAGAAGCTGGTGTAGGGGAAGGTGTTGAAGATGCCGCCGATCAGCGTGCCCAGCCCGTCGGTGCGCAGGCCGCGCGCCATTTCGGGCTGGCCGATCTTGCGGCCCGTCATCTCGCCCAGTGCCAGGAACATGCCGGTGGATTCGATCATCACCACGATCATGATCAGTGTCATGGTGAAGATCAGCATCGGGTCGAACTTGGGCATGCCGAAGTGGAAGGGCACGACCACGTCCACCCACGGTGCATGGCCGACCTTGTCGAAGTTCATCATGCCCAGCGCGGACGCCACGATGGCGCCGACGACGATGCCCAGCAGCACCGAGATGTTGGCCACGAAGCCCTTGGCGTACTTGACGATCAGCAGGATGGACACCAGCACCAGCGCCGAGATGCCCACGCCCATCAGGTCGCCGTACTTGGGGTTGGGCACCGTGGGCCGGGGCACGAAGCCTGCGGGCGGCGGCGGCAGCGGCGAGCCGGGCGCGGTGGCGGTGGACTGCGCCAGCTCCAGCCACTTCATGTGCTCGGGGTTGGGCACCACGGGGGCCGTGGGGCCGACGGGGTTGCCGAAGATCCAGTTGATGCCCACGCGCATCAGCGTGATGCCGATCACCGTGATGATGGTGCCCGTGACCACGGGCGGGAAGAAGCGCAGCATGCGGCTGATGAGCGGCGCTATCAGGATCGACAGCACCCCCGCCCCGATGATGGAGCCGAACAGCAGCTGGGCACCTTCCTGGCCGGGGTGCGAGTTGGCGATGGCCACCATGGGCGCCACCGAGGCGAAGGTCACGCCCATCATCACCGGCAGCTTGATGCCGAACCATTGCGTGGCGCCCATGGCCTGGATCAGCGTGGCGA
>NZ_JASGDA010000071.1:0-9452 GCF_047607405.1 Acidovorax sp.
CCTGGCACCCCTGGCCGCCGCCTTGCTGCTGGCCTGCGCCGCCCATGCCCAGGGCGCGCGCCAGCGCATCGACCTGGCGCCCGCGCCGCTGGACCGCGCCGTCGGCGCCCTGGCCCGGCAGGCCGGCGTGCAGGTGGTGCTGTCGTCCGAACTGGCCCAGGGCCGCAGCGCGCCCGCGCTGCACGGCGACTACACGCCGCGCGAGGCGCTGGAGCGGCTGGTGGCCGGCAGCGGGCTGGTGGTGCGCGCGCAGGACGAGAAGACCTTCACCGTCGAGCCTGCGCCGCCCACGCCGGCGGCGCAGGGCACGCTGGGGGAGGTGACCGTGACCGCCCAGCTGCCGGACGGGGAGACCGCCACCAGCCCGGTGCCCGGCTACATCGCCCGCCGCGCCGCGACGGCGCTCAAGACCGACACGCCGCTGGCGGAAACACCGCAGTCGGTCACCGTGGTCACCAGCGACCAGATGACCGACCAGGGCGCCACCAGCATGGAAGGTGCAATGAACTATGCGGCGGGGGTGCGCAGCGGGGTCTGGGGCTTCGACACCCGTGGCGACTGGTTGCTGGTCCGGGGCTCGGAGCCAACGCTGTATCTGGACGGCTTGCAGCAATACACAGAAGGTTATGGGTGGCAGACGAACACCCGCGAAGACCCCTACATGCTGGAGCGCGTCGAGGTGCTGCGCGGCCCGGCCGGCATGCTCTACGGTGCCGGCAGTACCGCAGGCCTCGTCAACATGGTCAGCAAGCGGCCCTTGCAGGAAGCGCAGCGCGAGGTCGGCGTTTCGCTGGGCAGCTTCAACCGGCGGCAGGTGCAGGCCGACCTGACCGGCCCGCTGACCGAGGATGGCGTGTGGTCGTACCGGCTGATTGCCCTCGCCCGCAAGTCCGATACCCAGGTGGACTACGTGCCCGACGACCGCAGCCTGATCGCGCCATCGCTGAGCTGGCGACCCAACGCCGCCACCTCGGTGACGCTGCAAGGACTGTGGCAGGAGAACAAGAGCGGCCAGTCGGCGCAATTCTTTCCATGGGCCGGCACCCTGCTGCCGAACCCGAACGGGCAGCTCCCGAGCAGCCGCTTCATCGGCGAGCCCGGCGACTACTTCAACGGCTCGCGGCGCAGCTTTGGCTGGCAGGTCGAGCACCGCTTCAGTGACACCCTGGTGTTCCGGCAGAGCGCCAGAGTTGCCCGCAACGTCATCGAGAACGACTATCACACCAATGCGTTCTGGCTGGGCGCATGGGCGGACGACCCGATCAATCAGCGCCTCCTCACGCGAGCGCATTTCAGGCAGCACTACCGCAATCAGGTCGGCGGGATCGACAACCATCTGGAGGCCAGCTTCGACACCGGCGCAGTCAAGCACAAGCTGCTGCTGGGAGCCGATTACTCGCGCCAGAAGTTCGATATGAAGTCCGGCAGCGGTCCGACCAGCCTTATTGACGCCTATGCACCGGTCTATGGCGTCAGCAACGATCCCATCACCGAGTTTTCCTTCCTTCGGCAAACGGCAACGCGCAACGCCGGCATCTATGTCTCCGATCAAATGCGCTGGCAGGACTGGATTCTGGTCGCGGGCCTGCGTCACGACCGCAGCACTAGCGACACCGACACCAATTTCGGCGCGGGCGAGCCCGAGACGACCCAAGCCAACACCAAGCGCCTGGGCCTCATATATGCATCGCCTTCCGGCTGGTCGCCCTATCTGAGCTACTCCGAATCGTTCACGCCGCAATCCGGCACCACCGAGGAAGGCACGCTTTTCAAACCGCTGCGTGGTGAGCAGATCGAAGCGGGTCTGAAGTACATGCCAGCAGATGGGGCCATCAGCGCCACGGCCTCCGTCTACCGGCTCAAGGAAAAGAACCGCATCGTCTCCAATCCCGACAACCCCTTGTTCGGGCGGCAACTCGACTCCACGCTGAACAAGGGGATCGAACTGGAGCTGAAAGCCAAGCTGTCGTCGAACCTGAGCCTGCTGGCCTACTACACCTACATCGATCAGGATCGAAAATTGGAGGGCACGCCGAAGAACCAGGCTGCCGTCTGGGGCATGTACCGCTTCTCGGCTGCCAACCTGCCCGGCCTGTCGGTGGGCATGGGCGTGCGCTATATGAGTGCCTTCCGGGACCTGAGCGGGCTCGATTCAGGCGGCGAGGCAGGCCCGCGTGTGCCGTCCGTGACCCTGCTCGATCTGATGCTGGGCTATGAGACAGGCCCTTGGCGCTTTGCCCTGAACATCAACAACCTGACGGACAAGACGTACTTCAGCAACTGCGAGTCGACGGCTGACCGTTGCTGGTTCGGCGCGCGGCGCACGATCACGGCAACGGCCACCTACCGGTTCTGACGCGGCGCGCGCCTGCTTGCGGCCACTGATGAAAAAGGCTTGCAGCGCGCGTCCATCAAGCGCTGGCAGCTATTGATTCGATAGTCCGTGGCGCCTGCGCGCGCGTCCGCAGGCGCCGCCGTCGGCCTACTGCAACTGGCTGGTGGTGGAAACGGCGAAATACGCGGGTTTCGCCGAGCCCCAGCCGCTGCACCTTAGAGCGGTACGGCAAAAATGAATGTCAACGATGGTCGCCCTCCGCGCGCCCATCGGCGTGCAGCCTTGGGCGGGAGGTTGACCAGGACAGCACACCAGTCAGGCCGCCGCCCGCCCCGTGCGCAGCCGCACCGGCCCACTGCGCGCCTCCACCGCTGCCTGCACCTCCTTGCGCAGCCCCAGCGCGAAGGCCCATTCGGCCACCACGAACAGCGGCCCCACGATGAGGCCCACCAGGTCGTCCACGAACGCGGGCTTGCGCCCCTCGTAGTAGTGGCCGATGAACTGGATCACCCAGCCCACCGCGAACAGGCCCACGCCCGCGCCCAGCCACATGGCCAGGCTCTGCGCGGCCAGCCACTGCGCCCCGGCCAGCATGGCGGCCATGATCGCTGCCATGGCCAGGCCGAAGCGCGCGTCCAGCCGGAAGTAAAAGACACTAGCCGCCAGCGCGCAGAGCAGCGCAGGCGTCACGGGCAGGCCGCCCGCCATCCAGACGGGCCGCGAGAGCAGCACGACGACCGCGAACATGATCATGGGCACGCCCACGAAGTGCGTATGGATGTTGCGCGGGTCGCGGTGGTAGTCGGCGTATTGCGAAAGATGGTCGATCAGGGTTTTCATGGGATGTCTCCGTCTGGCGTTTTGAGCAGCATCGATGTTCGCCCCGCCCCGCACCAAGGTCTGTCGGACAGACGACAAAACACCCCCATGACCGACCCCGCCGCCTACCTGCCCATTTTGCAAACCGGTCGCTGGTTCGCCCAACTGCCCCCAGCCTTTGCCCAGCCGCTGATCGCCATGGCCCTGGTGCGCCAGTTGCAGCCGGGCGAGGTGCTGTTCCTGCGCGGCGACGCGCCCTGCGGGCTGTATGCGGTGGTGCGGGGCGCCATCAGCATCTCGGGCACGGGCGGGCGGGCCGACGAGGCGCGCGCCGCGCTGCTCACGCGGCTGGAGCCGCCGCACTGGTTTGGCGAGATCTCGGTGTTCGATGGCTCCGCCCGCACACACGACGCGCACGCCGCCGAGGCCAGCACGCTGCTGCACGTGCCGCACCAGCGCCTGCAGCAATGGCTGCAAGACCACCCTGTGTACTGGCGCGCGCTGGCGCTGCTGCTGACCGACAAGCTGCGCACCGCCTTCGTCGCCATGGAGGAGCTGGCCCTGCTGCCCGCGCCCCAGCGCCTGGCGCGGCGGCTGGTGCTGATGGCCGAGGGCTACGGCCAATTCATGGTGCCCGGCCAGTCGCGCCGGGTGATCGGCATATCGCAGGAGCAGCTGTCGCTGATGCTCGCCATCTCGCGCCAGACCACCAACCAGATCCTCAAAGACCTGCAAGCGCGCCAGTTGCTGCGGGTTCACCGGGGCGAGGTGGAGATCGTGGACCTGGACGGCCTGCGCGCCGCATGCTCCTGATTTGCTACTGATTGCATAGCTGTCTGTGACCGTCAGATAAGCGCTGGAGGCCGATTTGACCCCAATACTAAGCACACATTTCAGTTGCAGGCAAAATGGCCCCCACCATGCAACTGAACTACATCGCGAACGCCTCGGTGCCGTCGGCGTCGGGCCGCACCATCCCGGTGATCGACCCGTCCGACGGCCAGCCCTTCGACGAGATCCAGCGCAGCAACGCCGACGACATCGACACGGCGGTACACGCGGCCCGCCAGTGCTACCAGGCGGTGTGGCACAAGATGGCGCCTGCCGACCGGGGGCGGCTGCTGCAAAAGCTCTCGGCCAAGATTCTGGAACACGCTGACGAGCTGACGGCGCTGGAGCAGCGCGACTGCGGCAAGCCCACAAGCCAAGCCCGCGCCGACGCGCTGGCGCTGGCGCGCTACTTCGAGTTCTATGCGGGCGCGTGCGACAAGCTGCACGGCGCGACCATTCCCTACCCCGACGGCTACAGCGTGCTGACCTGGCGCGAGCCGCACGGCGTGACGGGCCACGTCATCCCCTGGAACTACCCGATGCAGATCTTTGGCCGCAGCGTGGGCGGCGCGCTGGCGGCAGGCAACGTGTGCGTGGTCAAGCCGGCCGAAGACGCCTGCCTGTCCCTCATCCGCGTGGCGCAGCTGGCGGCCGAGGTGGGCTTCCCGTCCGGCGCGCTCAACATCGTGACGGGCTACGGCCACGAGGTGGGCGACGCGCTGGCGCGGCACCCGGGCATAGCCCACATCAGCTTTACCGGCAGCCCCAAGGTGGGCACGCTGATCCAGCAGGTGGCCGCGGAGCGCCACTGCCCCGTCACGCTGGAGCTGGGCGGCAAGAGCCCGCAGATCATCTTTGCCGACGCCGACCTGGACGCCGCCGTCCCCGTGGTCATCAACGCCATCGTGCAGAACGCGGGGCAGACCTGCTCGGCGGGGTCGCGCGTGCTGATCGACTCGCTGATCTACGAGCCGCTGCTGGAGCGCCTGGGCGCGGCGTTTGAAAAGCTGCGCGTCGGCCCTGCGGCGATGGACCTGGACGTGGGCCCGCTCATCCGCCAGACGCAGCAGCAGCGCGTGTGGGACTTTTTGTCGGACGCGCAGGTCGCGGGCATCCCCATGGTGGCCCAGGGCAGCATCGTCGACGAAGCGCCCGAGGGCGGCTACTACCAGGCCCCCACGCTGCTGCGCGACGTACCCGTGGGCCACCGCCTCGCGCAAGAAGAAGTCTTCGGCCCCGTGCTCTCGGCCATGGCCTTCCAGGACGAAGACCATGCCGTCGAACTCGCCAACGCCACGCAGTTCGGCCTGGTGGCGGGCATCTGGACGCGCGACGGCGCGCGCCAGTTCCGCATGGCCCGGCGCATCCACAGCGGACAGGTGTTCATCAACAACTACGGCGCGGCAGGCGGCGTGGAGCTGCCGTTCGGCGGCGTCAAGTCCAGCGGCTACGGGCGCGAAAAAGGCTTCGAGGCGCTGTACGGCTTCACCACGCTGAAAACCGTGGCCATCAAACACGGCTGACCGCGCCATGCCTTTGCCACCCCCCGCACCCCGGGCACTGAAACACGTGCGCCGCGTGACCTACCAGGGCTTCGAGCGCGAAGACGGCCTGTGGGACATCGAGGGCGAGCTGCACGACAGCAAAGCCTACGACGTGACATCGGCCCGCAGCGGCGGCACGCGCCGCGCGGGCGAACCCATCCACCACATGTGGCTGCGCGTGACGGTGGACAACACCCTGACCGTGCAGGCCATCGCCGTCGCCATGGACGCCCACCCGCTGCGCGGCTGCACCGAGGCCCAGGCGTCGCTGCAGCGCATGGTGGGCTGCAGCATGGCGCGCGGCTGGCGCCAGGCCATCCAGCAGCACCTGGGCGGCGTGGAAGGCTGCACCCATCTGCGCGAGCTGCTGTTCAACCTGGCCACCGCCGCATTCCAGTCCGCGACCGCCGCGTTCCAACCCGCCAGCGACGACCTGCCGCCCCGGCACCTGGGCCAGTGCAAGGGCTGGGACTTCAGCGGCGAAGGGGTAAAGGAACACTACCCCCGCTTCTACAAAGACAAGAGCCAAATCGGCCTCTAGCGCTTGCTGTGTATAGGGCAGCAGCTATCAAAACAGGAGACAAACCATGCGCGTGCAGAACAAATCCATCATCGTCACCGGCGCGGGCGGCGGCATCGGCGAGGGCATCGCCCGGCGCCTCGCGGCGGAAGGCGGCAACGTCATCGTGGCCGACATCAACGCTGCGGGCGGCCAGCGCGTGGTGGACTCCATCAAGGCGGCGGGCGGCACCGCCAGCTTCTTCCAGGCCGACGTGACGAACTCCGCCCAGGTCAAGGCCCTGGTCGATGAAGCCCTGCGCCTGCACGGCAGGCTGGACGTGGTGGTCAACAACGCGGGCTGGACGCACCGCAACCGCCCCATGCTCGAAGTGAGCGAGGACGAGTTCGACAAGGTCTATGCCATCAACATGAAGAGCATCTACCTGTCGGCCATCCACGCCGTGCCCGCCATGCGCGCCAACCCGGAGGGGAGCGGGGGCAGCTTCATCAACATCGCGTCCACGGCGGGGCTGCGCCCGCGCCCGGGCCTGACCTGGTACAACGGCTCCAAGGGCGCCGTCATCATCACCAGCAAGTCCATGGCCGCCGAGCTGGGGCCGGACAACATCCGCGTGAACTGCATCAACCCCGTGTTCAACCCCGACACGGGCCTGGCCGCCGAGTTCGCGGGCGGGCCGGTGGACGAGGCGCGGCGGGCCAAGTTTTTGGCAACCATTCCGCTGGGCCGCTTCTCCACCGCGCTGGACGTGGCGAATGCCGCGCTGTACCTGGCGAGCGACGAGGCCGCCTTCATCAGCGGCGTGTGCATCGAGGTGGACGGCGCACGCTGCGTCTGACCGCCCCGTGCGGCAAAATCGGCCCATGGCCGACCGTGTGATCCCCCTGCTGGACCAGCGCATCGCCGCCCTGGCGGTGCGGGTGCCGCCCCGCGCCCCGGCGCCCAGCGGCCTGCTCACCGACACCCTGGGCCGCCCGCTGCGCGACCTGCGCATCAGCGTGACCGACCGCTGCAACTTTCGCTGCAACTACTGCATGCCCAAGGAAGTGTTCGGCAAGGACCACCCCTACCTGCCGCACGATGCGCTGCTCAGCTTCGAGGAGATCACGCGCCTGGCGCGCCTGTTCCTCGTACACGGCGTGCGCAAGATCCGCCTCACGGGCGGCGAGCCCCTGCTGCGCAAGAACCTCGAAGCCCTGGTGGCCCAGCTTGCGCAGCTGCGCACAGTGGATGGCCGCGTGCCCGACCTGACACTGACCACCAACGGCGCGCTGCTGGCGCGCAAGGCCCGCGCGCTGAAGGACGCGGGCCTGGGCCGCGTCACCGTCAGCCTGGACGGGCTGGATGACGCCGTGTTCCGCCGCATGAACGACGTGGATTTTCCGGTGGCCGAGGTGCTGGCGGGCATCGAGGCCGCGCAGGCGGCGGGCCTGGCCCGCATCAAGGTCAACATGGTGGTCAAGCGCGGCACCAACGACCACGAGATCGTGCCCATGGCCCGCCACTTTCGCGGCACGGGCGTCACGCTGCGCTTCATCGAATACATGGACGTGGGCGCGACCAACGGCTGGCGCATGGACGAGGTGCTGCCGTCCGCCGAGGTCATCGCCCGCCTGTGCGCCGAGCTGCCCCTGGTGCCGCTGCCCGCCAGCAGCCCCGGCGAGACGGCCGAGCGCTGGGGCTACGCGGGCGCCGATGGCCGCCACGACCCGCAGCTGGGCGAGGTAGGCGTCATCAGCAGCGTGACGCAGGCCTTCTGCGGCAACTGCAACCGCGCCCGCCTGTCCACCGAGGGCAGGCTGTACCTGTGCCTCTTCGCCACCCAGGGGCACGACCTGCGCGCCCTGCTGCGCGGCGGGGCCAGCGACGAGGCCATCGCCGCCGCCATCGCGCCCATCTGGCAGCAGCGCCAGGACCGCTACTCCGAGCTGCGCGGCAGCGTACACGCCAGCGGCGAGCGCATCGAGATGAGCTACATCGGCGGATGATCGAGCGCCAGCACATCACCGGCCTGGTTCTCGCGGGCGGCCAGGGCACCCGCATGGGCGGGGTGGACAAGGGCCTGCAAGCCTTTCGCGGCCAGCCGCTGGCGCTGCATGCGCTGCGGCGGCTGCAACCGCAAGTGGGCGCGCTCATGTTCAGCGCCAACCGCAACCTGCCCGCGTACCAAGCCTTTGGCGCACCCGTGTGGCCCGACGAAGGCGGCGAGGGGCCGCTGGCGGGCTTCCTGGCGGGCCTTGCCCACTGCGCCACACCATGGCTGCTGACGGTGCCGTGCGACACGCCCTTCTTCCCCGCCGACCTGGCAGCACGCCTGGCCGCAGCGGCGCACGGCGACAACGCCGACATCGCCACCGCCGCCGCGCAGGGCGGCGACCCGCAGCCCGTGTTCTGCCTGCTGCACGCCCGCCTGCGCGGCGACCTGGCCGACTATCTGCAAGGCGGTGGCCGCAAGGTGCGCGCCTGGATCGCCCGGCACCGCCACACCACCGCGCGCTTCGACGACGACCCCGGCGCCTTCGCCAACGCCAACACCCTCGCCGAGCTGCGGGCGCTGGAACCGTCTTCTTCCCCATGACCCTGCCCGTGCGCATCCGCGCCCTCACCGCCGCCGACGCGCCCGCCTACAAGGCCCTGCGCGACGAGGCCCTGCGCACGGCGCCCGACGCCTTCACGTCCGACCACGCCGCGTCCGCCGCCCGCCCCGCCAGCGACTACGTGCCGCGCTTCGGCCCGCTGACGTCGGGCCGGTTCTTTCTGGGCGCGTTCGACGGCGCGGGCCGCCTGCTGGGCTGCGTGGGCTGCGAGCGCGACCCGCGCGCCAAGGTGCGCCACATGGCGACGGTCGTCAGCATGATGGTCGCCCCCGCCGCGCAGCGCCAGGGCATTGGCCGGCAACTGGTGGCCGCCTGCGTGGCCGCGGCCCGGCGCGTGCCCGGCCTCACGCAACTGGTGCTGACGGTGACCGCATCCAACCCGCACGTGGTGCGCCTGTACGAACAGGCGGGCTTTCGCGCCTGGGGCCTGCTGCCGCGCGCCATCGTGGTCGATGGCGTGGGCTACGACAAACTGCACATGCTGCTGGTACTGAACCCATGAAAACCATTGCCCAGATCGCCGCCGAGCTGCCAGGCTACGACCCCGACTCCCTGCGCGCCAGCGACGTGGGCGCCTTCCTGGACCGGCTGGTGGAGCCCGTCACCGCCACCGAGGAGATCAGCCTCTACCACGCCCTGGGCCGCGTGCTGGCGCGCGACGTGGTATCGCCCATCAGCGTGCCGCCGCACGACAACTCCGCCATGGACGGCTACGCCTTCGCAGGCGCGCAACTCGCGGCGGGCCAGCCGCTCACGCTGCGCGTGGCGGGCGCGGCGCTGGCGGGCCGTGCCTGGGCGGGCAGCGC
>NZ_JASGDA010000072.1:0-14509 GCF_047607405.1 Acidovorax sp.
ACGCGCGCGGCCATGGCGCGGGGCGGCAGGGTGTCGGGCAGCGTGAGGCCCGCGCGCGCCAGGCGCTGGCGGGCGCGGGCCAGCAGGCGCAGCCAGGGATCGTGCTGGCTGCGCTCCCACAGGCTCCAGGCGCCGCCGCCCAGGGCCGCGGCGAGGACGAGGAAGCCCAGCACCGTGGTCAGGTCCTGCCAGCTGGGCGACGCGAAGCCCAGGGACTTGAGCAGGTCCATCTGGCGGCTTTGCGTGTAGTTGAGCACCCACTGGTTCCAGCCGTTGTTGACGGCTTCCCACACCGCCCGCAGCTGGCGCGCCACGCTGGGGCTGACGACGGTGCCCATGGCGCTGGCGAAGGCGCCCTGCGGCGCCTGCAGGCGCTGGAAGGCGCCCACGCGGCCGGGCGAGACGGCGCCGGTGGGGTCCACGCGCACCCAGCCACGGTTTTCCATCCAGACCTCGGCCCAGGCGTGGGCGTCGCTCTGGCGCACCGTCCAGTAGCCGTCCACGGCGTTCATCTCGCCGCCCTGGTAGCCGGTGACGATGCGCGCGGGGATGTCCAGCGCGCGCATCAGCACCACGAAGGCGGAGGCGATGTGCTCGCAAAAGCCCTCCTTGCGGTCGAACCAGAACTCGTCGGCGGTGTGCTCGCCGTAGGTGCCGGGGACCAGCGTGTAGGTGTAGCCGCCGGTGCGCAGGCGCTGCAGCGCGGCGTCCACCAGGGCCTGCGGGCCGGCGCCGGCCAGCGCGGGGTCGGCGCGCATCTGCGCCGCCAGCGCGAGTGTGCGGGGGTTGAAGCCCGGGGGCAGCTCGGTCAGCGCGCGCAGTTGCCTGACGGGGTTTTGCGGGCCGTGGCTGAAGCTCAGATGGCTTTCGGCGCGGTAGCGCACCACGTCGGTGATGGGGCGCGAGGCGAGCCATTGCAGGTCTTGCGTCATGTAGGCGCGCAGGCCGCCCGGCAGCTCGGGCGCGTCGGGCGTGGCCTCCAGCGCCATGAGCCAGGGGCGCCTGTGCGGCTCCAGCGTCACCTCGTAGCGCAGGGCCGGGCCCTGTACCTTCAGGTCGGCGGGCAGCGTGCGCAGGGTCCAGGGGGTGTCGGGGTTGTCGCCGCGCCATTCGCGGCCGTCGAAGCTGCTGAGCACCGGCCCCCGGTAGTACATGGCGGACTGCGGCGGCAGGGCCTTGGCCGGGCCGTCGAACTTGACGCGCAGGGCGATGGCGTCGTCCAGCGCCAGCTCGGCGATGTTGCCCACCTTCATGGCGCCCGACAGCCCGCTGCGCCCCGCCATGGCGTCGCCAGGTATGCCCCACAGCGGCGCCATGCGCGGGAACAGCATGAACAGCGCGGCCATGATGGGCGCGCCCAGCAGCGCCATGCGCCCCGCCAGGCGCAGCGACTGCGCCAGAGGCGGGCGCCCCACGGGCATGTGGGCGTTGACCAGGGCCGTGAGCAGGCCCAGCAGCGCCACCAGCATGGCGGCGGCGGTGGCGAGCGACTGCGAGAAGAAGAAGTTGCTGAGCATGGTGAAGAAGCCCAGAAAGAACACCACCATGGCGTCGCGCCGCGCGCGCAGCTCCAGCGTTTTGAGGGCCAGCAGCATGACGATGAGGGTCACGCCCGCGTCGCGCCCGAGGATGGTGCGGTGCGTCATCAACGTGCCCGCCACCGCCGCCACCAGCAGCGCGCCGAGGGCCCAGCGCCCGGGCAGCGGGCGGCCCTTGACGGCCAGCCAGCCGCGCCACAGCAGCAGGCCGCCCGCGAGCGCGGTGGCCCACCCGGGCAGCTGCCCCGCCTGCGGCGCGATGACCCAGGCGACCACGCACAGCAAAAACAGCGTGTCGCGCGCGTCACGGGGCAGGGTGGCGAGGGTCTGGCGCAGGTTCATGCAGGCTGGATACTATTAAAACAATAGCTGCTTGTGCTTGCTGTATAAGCGCTGGAGGCCGATTTGGCTTGTATTTTCATCCGCACAGCGCCAGTGCTTCCAGGCAGCGCCTGCGGTGCGCGGCGCCCGCGTCGGGGGCGATCTCCACGCCCGGCAGGCGCAGGCCGTAATCCAGCCCCAGGCGGTCGGCCTGCAGCACCCAGGCCGCCAGGCGCGAGACGCGCGCCTCGTGGCCGGGCAGGGCGGCGCGGGCCAGGTCCAGCCACAGTTCGTGCCGCTGGGCCTGCTGGGCGTCGCGGCTCACCAGGTCGTCGGTGCCGGTGGCCAGCGACTTGGCGGCCTTCTTCCAGACCACGAGCTTGAGCGGGTCGCCGCGCCGGTACGCGCGCACGCCGTCGAATTCGCCGATGCCCTGCGACGGCGCGGTGCTGGTGCCGCCCGCGCGCGGCTCGCCCGGGGGCAGGGGCGGCGCGGGCACCTCGGGCGCGGGATAGACCAGTACCTGGGCGGCGGGGCGCCAGTAGGTCCACACGCGGAAGGTGCCGAGCGGAAAGCGCGTCTCGGCCATGAGCGTGGGCACGCGGTGCAGGCCCCGGCGCGCGGGCTTGAAGGCCACCTGCACGCTGGACTGGCCCTGCGCGGGTACGTCCGTCCAGGCCCAGTGGTGGTCGCCCTGGCCCGCGCCATGCACCGCCAGGGCGATGCCGTAGCGCGGCGCCTTGCGCGCGCTGGACAGCTGCACCTCGAACGCCGTGCTCGTGCCCATGAAGTGCGGCTCGGGCGGCAGCAGGTGCAGCGTCAGGCCGCGCAGGTTGGCGTGGCAGAGGTACATGCCGACCACGGCGCTGCCCGCCAGCAGGAAGGTGAGCAGGTAGCCCAGGTTGAGCTGGTAGTTGATGGACGCGACCAGCAGCACCAGCAGCGTCAGCGCCAGCATCCAGCCCGCGCCGGTGGGCAGGATATAGACGTTGCGCTGGGTGAGCGTCAGCGTGTCCTGCAGCGGCAGCCGCGCCTGCCACCAGCGCTGGAAGTGGCGGCGCACGGGGGCCAGGGGGTTGAGCGTCATGTCACGGCAGAGGAGTCGCCTCGACCATGGCGCGCACCTGTTCGACGGCGCCGCGCCCCGCGTCGCCCACGGGCACCAGGCGGTGAGCAATGGTCTGCGGCAGCACGGCCTGCACGTCGTCGGGCGCCACGTAGTCGCGCCCGCTGATCAGGGCCTGGGCCTTGGCCGCGCGCACCAGCGCGATGCCCGCGCGCGGCGACAGGCCCTGCAGGAACCAGCGGCCCGAGCGCGTGGCGGCGATCAGGTCCTGCACGTAGTTGAGCAGCGGCTCGGCGGTGTGGACGGCCAGCACCTGCTGCTGCAGCGCCTCCAGGTCGCCCTGCGAGAGCAGGGGCGGCAGGCTGTCCACCATGTCGCGCCGGTCGGCCCCGCCCAGCAGCAGGCGCTCGGCGGCGCGGTCGGGGTAGCCGATGGAGATGCGCATCAGGAAGCGGTCGAGCTGCGACTCGGGCAGCGCGAAGGTGCCCAGCTGGTCGTGCGGGTTCTGCGTGGCGATCACGAAGAAGGGGTGGGGCAGGGCGCGGGTCTCGCCCTCCACCGACACCTGCTTTTCTTCCATGGCTTCGAGCAGGGCGCTTTGCGTCTTGGGGCTGGCGCGGTTGATCTCGTCGGCCAGCAGCACCTGGGCGAATACGGGGCCGGGGTGGAACACGAAGGACTCCCTGCCGCGCTCATAGACCGACACGCCGGTCAGGTCGCTGGGCATCAGGTCGGCCGTGAACTGCACGCGCGAGAACTGCAGGCCGAAAGTGCGCGACAGCGCGTGCGCCAGCGTGGTCTTGCCCACGCCCGGAACGTCCTCGATCAGCAGGTGCCCCCCGGCGAGCAGGCATGCCACGCAGTCCTGCACCTGGGCCTGTTTGCCCACGATCACCGTGTTAAGCTGGTTCAGAAGCGATTTGATCTTGTGCTGTGCATCCATGGCGCGACGTTAGCCGAAAATCATTCCAAAAAAGACGAGACACGGGGATTGACTGTGAGCAAGACGGGCTATTTCACCCATCGGGATTGTTGGAAGCACGAGATGGGCCCGGGTCACCCCGAATGCCCCGAACGCCTGGACGCCATCGAGGACCACCTGCTGGTCACCGGCGTGGGCGACGCGCTGGAGCGCTACGAGGCGCCCGAGGCGTCGATGGCCGACATCGAGCTGGCGCACGACCGCATGCACGTGGCTGCCATGCGCGGCCTGTCGGACCGGCTGGGCGAGGAACTGCTGGCGGGCGGCCCGAGCTACGCGCAGATCGACCCCGACACCTCCATCAACGTCCACACCTGGAAGGCGTCGCTGCGCGCCGCCGGGGCGGCCCTGGCCGCCACCGACGCGGTGATGGCGGGCGAGATCGAGAACGCCTTCTGCGCCGTGCGCCCGCCGGGCCACCACGCCACGCGCGGCAAGGCCATGGGCTTTTGCTTCTTCAACAACGTGGCCGTGGCCGCCAAGTACGCGCTGCAGCGCCACAACCTGCAGCGCGTGGCGGTGGTGGACTTCGACGTACACCACGGCAACGGCACCGAGGACATCCTGGCGGGCGACGAGCGCGCGCTCATGGTCGGCATCTTCCAGCACCCGTTCTACCCCTACAGCGGCGACCAGGATCCGGCGCCGAACATGGTGAATGTTCCGGTCCCGGCCTACACGCGCGGCATGGACATCCGCGAGATCATCGAGATGATGTGGATGCCCCGGCTCGAAGCCTTCAAGCCCCAGATGATCTTCGTGAGCGCGGGCTTCGACGGCCACCGCGAGGACGACATGGGCCAGCTCGGCCTGACCGAGTCCGACTACGCCTGGATCACCGAGCGCGTGAAGGACGTGGCGCGGCGCTACGCCAAGGGCCGCATCGTGTCGTGCCTCGAAGGCGGCTACGTCATGGGGCCTCTGGCGCGCAGCGTGGAGGCCCACATCCGCGTGCTGGCCGACCTTTAAGGAAATGCAGTGTCCGACCCCCTGTTGCTGACCCATTGGGACGACCGCGGCGTGGTCACCCTGACGCTGAACGACCCCCAGCGCTTCAACGCGCTGGGCAACGACATGCTGGCCGAGTTGCAGCAGGCGCTGGACGCGGTGGCGCGCGACGACACCGCGCGCGTGGTGGTGCTGGCGGCGGCGGGCAAGGCGTTCTGCGCGGGCCACAACCTCAAGGACATGGCGGCCCACCCCGACCTGGCGTGGTACCAGCAGCTCTTTGCCCAGTGCAGCCGCGTGATGCTCGCCATCCACGCGCTGCCCGTGCCCGTGATCGCGCGCGTACACGGCATGGCGACGGCGGCGGGCTGCCAGCTCGTTGCGCAGTGCGACCTGGCCGTGGCGTCGGAGAGCGCGAGCTTCGCCACCAGCGGCATCCACTACGGCCTGTTCTGCGCCACGCCCAGCGTGCCCCTGGTGCGCAACGTGCCGCCCAAGCGGGCCATGGAGATGCTGCTGACGGGTGACTTCATCGACGCGCGCACCGCGCTCGGCCAGGGCCTGGTGAACCGCGTGGCGGCGCCCGAGGCGCTGGACGCCGAGGTCGAGTCGCTGGTGCAGTCCATCCTGGGCAAGCCGCGCGTGGCCGTCGCCATGGGCAAGGCGCTGGTCTATCAGCAGCGTGAGCTGGGCATCGCCGCCGCCTACCAGCTCGCGGGCCAGGCCATGGCCGCCAACATGATGGACGAGGCCGCGCAGGAGGGCGCCCGCGCCTTCGCCGAAAAGCGCCAGCCCGCGTGGAAAACCTGAATGGAAATCCTGGACGCCCTGCTGCGTGATCTGGACAAGTCCAGCGTCTTGCTGGAGCTGGGCATGCTGGCCGCGTGCATCGCGCTGGCCTTCGGCATCACCCGCCAGATCGGTCGCAACCAGCCCCCCGATTCGGTGTGGATCGGTCGGCGCACCATCGACGGCCTGCTGTTCCCGCTGCTGGCGCTGGCGCTGGTCTATGCAGCGCGCGTGGCGGTGGCGCACTACCACCCGGTGTTTCTGCTGCGCGTGGCCGTGCCGGTGCTGGTGTCGCTGGCGCTGATACGTTTCATCGCGCGCGTGCTCACGGCGGCGTTTCCGGCCTCGGGGCTGGTGCGGCTGGTGGAGCGGCTGGTGTCCTGGCTGGCATGGGCGGCGGCGGTGCTGTGGATTCTGGGCCTGCTGCCTTCCGTCATGGGCGAGCTGGCGTCGATCACGCTCACCTTCGGCAAGTCCAGCGTGAGCCTGCTGACGCTGATCGAGGGCACGCTGTCGTCGTGCCTGGTGCTGGTGGCGACGCTGTGGATATCGTCCACCTTCGAGCGCCGCGTGCTCGCCGAGACGGTGAACGACCTGTCCATGCGCAAGGTCGCCGTGAACGCCACGCGCGCCGTGCTGCTGCTGCTGGGGTTGCTGTTCGCGCTGTCCACCGTGGGCGTGGACCTGACGGCGCTGTCGGTTCTGGGCGGCGCCATTGGTGTGGGCCTGGGTTTCGGGCTGCAGAAGCTCGCGTCCAACTACGTGAGCGGCTTCGTGATCCTGCTGGAGCGCTCGCTGCGCATCGGCGACAGCGTGCGGGTCGATGACTTCGAGGGCCGCATCACCGACATCAAGACGCGCTACACGCTGATCCGCGCGGGCAACGGGCGCGAGTCCATCGTGCCCAACGAGGTGCTCATCACCCAGCGCGTGGAGAACCTCTCGGACGCCGACCGCAAGTTCAACGTCAGCACCAACGTCGTCGTGGGCTACGACAGCGACGTGGCCCAGGTGCAGCGCATCCTGTGCGCCGCCGCCTCGGCGCAGCCGCGCGTGCTCACCGATCCGGCGCCGGTGGCCTTTCTCGTGAACTTCGCGCCCGACGGGCTGGAGTTCAGCCTGCACTTCTGGATCAGCGACCCCTCGGCGGGCCAGCTCAATCTGCGCTCGGCCATCAACATCGCCATCCTGGACGGGCTGCGCGCGGCGGGCATCGACATCCCCTTCCCGCAGCGCGTGGTGCAGTTCAAGGGCGACATGCCCGCGCAGGCTGGACAGATGCCAGGATGACTGGCCTATAATTCATAAAAAGCACGATCGTTCTTTTTTGGGCGATGCCCCCTCTGTGTCCCCGTCGCAGCAGTGGCTGCGCGGCAGTGCGGCATAGAATGTTTCAGTTTACGTAAACGTCAATTCAACCAACTCTAGGAGCCGCAGCAATGAAGGTCTTGGTCCCTGTCAAGCGCGTGGTGGACTACAACGTGAAGGTCCGGGTGAAGTCGGACAACACGGGTGTGGACATCGCCAACGTCAAGATGAGCATGAACCCCTTCGATGAAATCGCCGTCGAAGAAGCCGTGCGCCTGAAGGAAAAGGGCCTGGTGACCGAAGTCATCGCCGTCTCCTGCGGTGTGGCGCAATGCCAGGAAACCCTGCGCACCGCCATGGCCATCGGCGCCGACCGCGCCATCCTGGTCGAGACGAATGAAGAACTGCAGCCCCTGGCCGTCGCCAAGCTGCTCAAGGCCCTGGTGGACAAGGAACAGCCCGGCCTCGTCATCCTGGGCAAGCAAGCCATCGACGACGACTGCAACCAGACCGGCCAGATGCTCGCCGCCCTGGCCGACCTGCCCCAGGCCACCTTCGCCAGCAAGGTCGAACTGGCCGCCGACAAGGTCAGCGTGACGCGTGAAATCGACGGCGGCCTGGAAACCCTGTCCCTGACCCTGCCCGCCGTCATCACCACCGACCTGCGCCTGAACGAGCCGCGTTATGTGACGCTGCCCAACATCATGAAGGCCAAGAAAAAGCAGCTCGACACCGTCAAGCCCGAAGACCTCGGCGTTCAAGTCGCCCCGCGCATCAAGACCCTGAAGGTGACCGAGCCCGCCAAGCGCGGCGCAGGCGTCAAGGTCGCCGACGTGGCGGCCCTGGTCGAGAAACTCAAGAACGAAGCGAAGGTGATCTAAATGTCGGTACTCGTTATTGCTGAACACGACAACGCATCCATCAAGGGCGCGACCCTGAACACCGTGACGGCCGCAGCCGCCTGCGGCGGCGACGTACACGTGCTGGTGGCAGGCGAGGGCGCCCAGGCCGCCGCCCAGGCCGCCGCGCAGATCGCAGGCGTGGCCAAGGTCATCCACGCCGATGGCGCCAGCCTGAAGAACGGCCTGGCCGAAAACGTCGCGGCGCAGGTGCTCGCCATTGCAGGCAACTACAGCCACATCCTGTTCCCTGCCACGCCAGGCGGCAAGAACGTGGCCCCGCGCGTGGCTGCCAAGCTGGACGTGGCGCAGATCAGCGACATCACCAAGGTGGTCAGCGCCGATACCTTCGAGCGCCCCATCTACGCGGGCAACGCCATCGCCACCGTGCAGAGCGCCGACAGCGTGAAGGTCGTCACCGTGCGCACCACGGGGTTTGACGCCGCAGCCGCCACCGGCGGATCGGCAACCGTCGAAACCGCAGCCGCCGTGGCCGACGCAGGCAAGAGCAGCTACGTCGGCAGCGAAATCGCCAAGAGCGACCGCCCCGAACTCACGGCTGCCAAGATCATCGTCTCCGGCGGCCGCGCCCTGGGCAGCAAGGAAAAGTTCGACGAGGTCATCACCCCCCTGGCCGACAAGCTGGGCGCGGCCATCGGCGCCAGCCGTGCCGCAGTGGACGCGGGCTACGCCCCCAACGACCTGCAGGTGGGCCAGACCGGCAAGATCGTCGCGCCGCAGCTCTACATCGCCGCAGGCATCTCCGGCGCCATCCAGCATCTGGCGGGCATGAAGGACAGCAAGGTCATCGTGGCGATCAACAAGGACCCCGAGGCGCCGATCTTCAGCGTGGCCGACTACGGGCTGGAGGCCGACCTGTTCACGGCCGTGCCGGAACTCGTCAAGGCGCTGTAACGCTGGCGCCAGCGCTCAGGAAGGCATCGCTTGCGATGCCTTTTTTTTGAGTCTTGTGTTTTCAGAATTTTCTTCTCCCCAGGAGATATCCCATGAGCTATACCGCCCCCGTCAAGGACATGCTGTTCGACATCGAACACCTGGCCCACATCGAACAGATCGCGCAAATCCCCGGCTTCGAGGACGCTGGCCTGGATACCGCCGCTGCCGTGCTGGAGGAGTGCGCCAAGTTCAACGAGGGCGTGCTGGCTCCGCTCAATTTCGAGGGCGACAAGAACCCGTCGAGTTGGAAAGATGGCGTGGTCACCACCACCCCTGGCTTCAAGGAAGCCTTTCGCCAGTACGGCGAAGGCGGCTGGCAGGGCTTGCAGCACCCGGCGGACTTCGGCGGCCAGGGCCTGCCCAAGACCATCGGCGCCGCCTGCATCGAGATGAGCAACAGCGCCAACATGAGCTTCGCGCTGTGCCCGCTGCTCACCGACGGCGCCATCGAGGCGCTGCTGACCGCTGGCAGCGATGAACTCAAGGCCACCTACCTGGAGAAGCTGGTGACCGGCGAGTGGACGGGCACCATGAACCTGACCGAGCCCCAGGCGGGCTCCGACCTGGCCCTGGTGCGCACGCGTGCCGAGCCGCAGCCCGACGGCACCTACAAGATTTTCGGCACCAAGATTTTCATCACCTACGGCGAGCACGACATGGCCGCCAACATCGTCCACCTGGTGCTGGCCCGCGTGCAGGGCGCGCCCGAGGGCGTCAAGGGCATCAGCCTGTTCGTTTGCCCCAAGTTCCTCGTCAACAAGGACGGCACGCTGGGCGCGCGCAACGACGCGCACTGCGTGAGCATCGAGCACAAGCTGGGTATCAAGGCATCGCCAACAGCAGTCTTGCAGTTTGGCGACCACGGCGGCGCTGTGGGCTACCTGGTCGGCGAGGAGAACCGGGGCCTCGAATACATGTTCATCATGATGAACGCCGCCCGCTACGCCGTGGGCATGCAGGGCATCGCCATTGCCGAGCGCGCCTACCAGAAGGCCGTGCAGTACGCGAAGGACCGCGTGCAGAGCCGCCCCGTGGACGGCAGCATCCCTGCCAGCGCGCCCATCATCCACCACCCCGACGTGAAGCGCATGCTCATGACCATGCGCGCCTACACCGAGGGCTGCCGCGCCATGGCCACCGTGGCCGCTGCCGCCTTCGACGCCGCGCACCACCACCCCGACGCCGACGTGCGCAAGCAGAACCAGGCGTTCTACGAATTCATGGTGCCGCTGGTCAAGGGCTACAGCACCGAGATGAGCCAGGAGGTGACCAGCCTGGGCGTGCAGGTACACGGCGGCATGGGTTTCATCGAGGAAACGGGCGCGGCGCAGTACTACCGCGACGCCAAGATTCTCACCATCTACGAGGGCACGACCGCCATCCAGGCCAACGACCTGGTGGGCCGCAAGACGGCGCGCGACGGCGGCCAGACGGTCAAGGCGATTGCCGCGCAGATCGAAAAGACCGAGGCTGAATTGGCGGCCAGCGGCACGCCCGCCGCGCAATCCATGGCCCGCCGCCTCACCGCCGCGCGCCAGGCGCTGCTGGAGGTGGCGGACTTCGTGGCAGGCGGCGCGAAGGCCAGCCCCAACGCCGTGTTCGCGGGCAGCGTGCCTTACCTCATGCTGGCAGGCAATGTGGTCGCAGGCTGGCAGATGGCGCGCAGCCTGCTGGTGGCGCAAGACCTGTTGCAAAAGGGACAGGATGAAGCCTTCATGCGCGCCAAGATCACCACCGCGCAGTTCTACGCGGAGCACATCCTGGTCAAAGCCCCGGGCCTGCGCGACAGCATCGTGCAGGGGGCTGACAGCGTGACCGCGCTGGCATTGGATGCCTTCTGAAAATGCTACTGAAATAATAGCTGCTGGTGCATGACAGATAAGCGCTAGAGGCCAATTTGGCTTGTATTTCTTAAACCCCCCATTCCACAGGAGACCACCCCATGTCCAAGCTCCCCCCGGCGCTGCAGAAAACCACACTGCCCGTCATCGGCTCGCCGCTGTTCATCATCAGCAACCCCCAGCTCGTCATCGCGCAGTGCAAGGCGGGTATCGTCGGCGCCATGCCCGCGCTCAACGCCCGCCCGGCCGAACTGCTGGACGACTGGCTGGCCGAGATCACCGAGACCCTGGCCGCCTACGACAAGGCCAACCCCGACAAGCCCTCGGCCCCGTTCGCCATCAACCAGATCGTCCACAAGAGCAACGACCGGCTGGAGCACGACATGCAGGTCTGCGCCAAGTACAAGGTGCCGATCGTCATCACCAGCCTGGGCGCGCGCGAGGACGTGAACCAGGCCGTGCATGGCTGGGGCGGCGTGGTGCTGCACGACATCATCAACAACAAGTTCGCGCACAAGGCCATCGAGAAGGGCGCCGACGGCCTGATCGCCGTGGCGGCGGGCGCGGGCGGCCATGCGGGCGAGAAGAGCCCGTTCGCGCTGGTGCAAGAGATTCGCCAGTGGTTCGACGGCCCGCTGGCGCTGTCGGGCTCCATCGCCTCGGGCGGCGCCATCCTGGCGGCGCAGGCCATGGGCGCGGACTTCGCCTACATCGGCTCGGCCTTCATCGCCACGCACGAGGCGCGCGCCAGCGATGCCTACAAGCAGGCCATCGTGGACGGCACCAGCGACGACATCGTCTATAGCAACCTGTTCACCGGCGTACACGGCAACTACCTGGCGCCGTCCATCCGCGCCGCCGGGCTGGACCCGGACAACCTGCCCGAGTCCGACCCGAGCAAGATGAACTTCGGCGGCAGCGCCGCCGCCAAGGCATGGAAGGACATCTGGGGCTGCGGCCAGGGCATCGGCGCCATCAGCGCCGTGACCGGCGCCGCCGAGCTGGTGGGCCGCCTGCGCGCCGAATACGAAGCCGCCCGGGCGCGCCTGAAGCTCTGATGTAAGCGGCCCCGCGCATGTCTTTCGCCGCACGCTCGCCCGTGATCGACGTGGCCAAGGGCCTGGCGTGCGCGCTCATCGTGTGGCACCACCTGGCCTTCTACGGCCCTATGTCGGACATTGCGCAGCCCCTGGCGCCGGGGCTCATGGCCTGGCTGTACGACTATGGCCGCATGGCCGTGCAGGTGTTCCTGGTGCTGGGCGGCTACCTGGCCGTCGCCAGCCTGGCGCCGCAGGGCGTGGCGCGCTTCGACCACGCGGGCCAGGCCATCGCCCGGCGCTTCGGGCGGCTGGCGGTGCCGTATGCCGTGGCGCTGCTGCTGACGGTGCTGGCTGCGGCCCTGGTGCGGCCCTTCATGGACCATGCTTCGGTGCCCGACGAGCCCACGCTGGGGCAGCTGGTGGCCAATGCGCTGCTGCTGCAGGACATCGTGGGGCAGGACGCGCTCTCGGCGGGCGTGTGGTACGTGGCCATCGACTTCCAGCTCTTTGCCCTGTCCGTGCTGCTGTGGGCCAGCCTGCGCGGGCGCCCGCCGCGCGTGGCGCAGGCGGCGGTGTTGCTGGGCGCGGCGGCGTCGCTGTGGGTGTTCAACCGCATGCCTGCGCTGGACATGTGGGCGGTGTACTTCTTCGGCGCCTATGCGCTGGGCATGATGGCTTTCTGGGCCGTGCGTGCGCCGCGCCCCAGCGCGTGGCTGGCGGCCATGGCGGCGCTGGGCGGCGTGGCGCTGGCCATCGACTTTCGGGGCCGCGTCGTGGTGGCGCTGCTCACGGCGTTCTGCCTGGTGGCACTGCTGCGAGCGGAGCGCCTGCGCACCTGGTCCGGCATGGCGCCCCTGGTGCATCTGGGGCAGATGTCGTATTCGGTGTTCCTGGTGCATTTCAGCGTGTGCCTGCTGGTGAACGCGGCGGTCAGCCGCCTGTGGCCCGCGTCGCCCGCGCTGAACGCCCTGGGCATGCTGGGGGCGTTCGCTCTGTCGCTGGCAGCCGGGCGGCAGCTCTACCTGCGGGTGGAGCGCCACGGGCCGTCGTGGCCGACGGCCCTGTGCTGGCAGGCGGGGCTGGTGGGGGTCGGTCTGCTGGTCGCGCTGTTGACCTGATCACCTTCGCGCGGACACCGCCGATCAATCGCCCCGGATGTTGCGCGCCTTGATAAGCGCGCCGAAGCGCACGCTGTCGATGGACGCGCGGGCGTTGAAGTCGGCAGGCGACATCGGCGCGGGCACGCCGCCCAGCGCGGTGATGCGCTCCTGCACCGCCGGGGTGGCCAGCACCTTGTTGATCTCGCGGTTCAGGCGGGCCACCACGTCCGGCGGCGTGCCAGCCGGTGCGTAGAAGCCGAACCAGGTGTCGGCGTCAAAACCCTTGAGGCCCACCTCGTCGAGCGTGGGCACGTCCGGGAACAGCGGCGAGCGCTTGGCGCTGCCCACCGCCAGCAGCTTGAGCTTGCCCGCCTTGACGTGCTGCAGGCCGATGCCCGGGTCGAACATGAAGTCCAGCTGCCCGCCCAGCAGGTCCTGCATGGCGGGCGCCGCGCCACGGTAGGGCACATGCACCGCGAACACGTTGGCCTGGGCCTTGAGCATCTCGGCGGCCAGGTGCGGCGAGCTGCCGTTGCCCGGCGTGCCGAAGCTCAGCTTGCCGGGGTGTGCCTTGAGGTAGGCCAGGAACTCCTGCACGTTGGTGACGGGCAGCGAGGGCCGCACCTCCAGGAACACCAGCACGCGCGCGGCGGCGGCCACGGGCACCAGGTCCTTGGCGGGGTCGAACGGCATCTTGGCGTACAGGTGCGGGTTGACCGAGACCATGCCGCCCGAACTCATGAGCAGCGTGTAGCCGTCGGCGGGCGACTTGGCCACTGCCTCGCCGCCGATGTTGCCGCCCGCGCCGCCGCGGTTCTCGATCACCACGGGCTGGCCGAGCGCCGCCTGCAGCGGCTGCGCGACTGCCCGCGCGATCTGGTCGGCCGCACCGCCCGCAGGGAAGTTGACGATGACCTTGACGGGCTTGGCGGGCCAGGTCTCGGCGGCCGCCGCCAAGGGCAGCAGCGTCAGGCCGGATGCCGCACCGGCCAGGGCCAGTGCGCCCAGCAGGCGGCGGCGCGGTGCGCGGGAAGAACGGGGGTGGTGTGGCTGCATGGTTTGTCTCCAGGTGTGCCCGGCTGCGCCGGGTCTTGTGATACAGGATGAAGGTTTCGTCGTCTGTCGCGTCAGGCCACGTCCACCTCCAGCAGTAGGGCGCGCGGGTGGGCCAGCGCCTGCCGCAGCGCGCCGGGCAACTGCGCGGCGTCGCTCACGCGCAGCGCGTCGCAGCCCTGGCCCCGGGCCAGGGCCAGAAAGTCCAGGTCCGGCAGGTCGGTGCCCTGCAGCGTGTCGCCTTCGCGGAAGCCGAAGGTGTGGGCGAACTCCTGCAGCGCGGCATAGCGGCGGTTCTTGAGGATGATGAAGGTGATGGGCAGCGCAAGCTGCGCGGCGCTCCACAGCGCCTGGATGGAATACATGGCCGAGCCGTCGCCCACCAGGCCGATGACCTTGCGCCCAGGCCGCGCCAGCGCCACGCCCACGGCGGCGGGCAGCCCGTAGCCCAGCCCGCCGCTGCACATGGTGTAGAAGGTCTCGCTCTGCAGGATGGGCAGGTGGGCCTGCATGGCCGCGCGGGAGCTGGGCGCCTCCTCGACCACGATGGAATCCGCGCTGCGCGCCTCGGCCAGCGCCTGCATCACGAAGGGCACGCTCATGGGGGCGGACGGCTCCACGCGCGGCCTGGGCGCGCGCGCCGGGGGCAGGGCGCGCGGCGCGGGCG
>NZ_JASGDA010000073.1:0-29045 GCF_047607405.1 Acidovorax sp.
CGAGGCCGCCGCCGCCGTGGCCGAGCGCGTGGGCCTGGGCGCGCAGCTGCAGCGGCCCGCCGGCGCGCTGTCGCACGGCGAGCAGCGCCAGCTCGAAGTGGGCCTGGCGCTGGCCCTGCAGCCGCAACTGCTGCTGCTCGACGAACCCATGGCCGGCATGGGCCCGCACGAGGCCGAGCGCATGGTGGCGCTGCTGCAGTCGCTGCGCGGCGGCACCACGCTGCTGCTGGTGGAGCACGACATGGACGCCGTCTTCCGCCTGGCCGACCGCATCTCCACGCTGGTCTTCGGCCGCGTGATCGCCAGCGGCACGCCCGCCGAGATCCGCGAGCACCCCGAGGTGCGCCGCGCCTACCTGGGCGACGAACTGCCGGAGGCCGCATGACCGCTCTGCTGGAGGTGCAAGACCTGGAAACCGCCTACGGCAGCAGCCAGGTGCTGTTCGGCGTGCACCTCGCCATCGCCCAGGGCGAGGCCGCGACGCTGCTGGGCCGCAACGGCATGGGCAAGACGACCACGGTGCGCTCTCTGCTCGGCCTCGTGCGCCCGCGCGGCGGCAGCGTGTACTTTCTGGGCGAGCGCATCGACGGCCTGCCGCCCGACCGCATCGCGCGTCGCGGCATGGCCATCGTGCCCGAGGGGCGGCAGATCTTCCCCAACCTGTCTGTACGAGAGAACCTGCTGGCCTTCGCTGCCCGGCGCAACGCCAGCAAGGAGCCGTGGACGCTGGAGCGCGTCTATCACCTGTTCCCGCGCCTGGCCGAGCGCCAGCGCAACATGGGCAACCAGCTCTCGGGCGGCGAGCAGCAGATGCTGGCCATAGCCCGCGCGCTGATGACCAACCCGCACCTGCTGATCCTCGACGAAGCCACCGAGGGCCTGGCGCCGCTGGTGCGCGAGGAGATCTGGCAGTGTCTGGCCACGCTGCGCGCCCAGGGCCAGACGCTGCTGGTGATCGACAAGTACGTGCAGCGCCTCATCCGCCTGGCGGACCGCCACACCATCATCGAGCGCGGGCGCGTGGCGTGGCAGGGCACATCAAACGCGCTGGATGCCGACCATGGGCTGTGGCAGCGCTACGTCGGGGTGTAGGCTATCTTTTTTATAGCTGCTGGTGCTTGTCCATCAAGCGCTGGAGGCCAAAAACACTCATAAATCAGCGGTGGCGGGACTTCATCGCCCGCTCCACCTCGCGCTTGCCCTCGCGCTCCTTGATCGTGTCGCGCTTGTCGTGCTCGGCCTTGCCCTTGGCCAGCGCGATCTCGCACTTCACGTAGCCGTTCTTCCAGTGCAGGTTCAGGGGCACCAGGGTGTAGCCCTTTTGCTCGATCTTGCCGATCAGGCGCTTGATCTCGTCCTTCTTGAGCAGCAGCTTCTTGGTGCGCCCGGCCTCGGGGTTGACGTGCGTCGATGCCGTCTTGAGCGGGTGGATCAGGCAGCCCAGCAGGTACAGCTCGCCGTCACGGATCAGCACGTAGCCGTCGGTCAACTGCACCTTGCCCTGGCGCAGCGCCTTCACCTCCCAGCCGTGCAGCACCATGCCCGCCTCGTGGCGCTCCTCGAAGAAATAGTTGAACGCCGCCTTTTTGTTTTCGGCGATGCGGGCGGGGGAATCGGGTTTCTTGGCCATGGAAGCTCAGGTGCGGCTCCCTACAATGGCAGCCGTTGGAAAGACCCGCGATTCTAAGTTCCCCCGGCTGCATGAAAACCGTCCACAAGTCCGTCCTCATCTGGTACAGCCCGCAAGAGATGTTTGCCCTGGTCACCGGCGTGGAGCATTACCCCGAGTTCCTGCCCTGGTGCGACCGGGCCACCGTGCTGGAGCGCACCCCAGACGGCATGACGGCCGAGGTGGGCATCGCCTTCAGCGGCATCCACCAGTCTTTCGTCACGCGCAACACGCACGAGACGCAGGGCGCCACCCTGCGCGTGCGCATGCAGCTCGTCAAGGGCCCGTTCTCGCGGCTGGACGGCGACTGGCACTTTCACCCCGTGGGCGACGGCGGCCAGCGCGCCTGCAAGGTAGAGCTGCAACTGAACTACGGTTTCGACGGCGCGGCCCTGGCCACGCTGGTAGGCCCGGTGTTCGACCGCATCGCGGGCAGCATGGTCGATGCGTTCGTCAAGCGTGCCGAACAGGTGTACGGGTGATGCGCGTGACCCTGGTGGCCTGCACCGGCCCGCGCGAGGTGCGCGAATGGGCGCTGGACTTGCCCCCGGGCGCCGTGGTGCGCGATGCGCTGCAAGCTGCGGGGGTGGAGGGTGAGTCGGTCGGTGTATGGGGCCGCGCCGTCAGCTCGGATGCCGCCTTGCGCGATGGCGACCGCGTGGAAACCTACCGCCCCCTGAAAGTGGACCCCAAGGTTGCCCGCCGCGAGCGCTTCGCCCGCCAGGGTGCGCGCACTGCGGGCCTGTTCAACCGCCAGCGCCCCGGCGGCAAGGCCGGTTACTGAAACCACCTGCGCAGCGGCCCAGGGGGTTGTCCCCTACTTGCAGTCGCTGGCGATGATTTCGTTGATGCGCTTGACCTCGGCGGCGCGCCCGGCTTCGTCCAGGTAGATGCGTTCGCCCTGGGCGTTGGCCTGGGTCACGGGCTTGCCGGAGTCGAACACCGCCTTGCTCTGGCGCGCGCGGGTGCAGTTGTCGGCCCGGGCCTTGGCGATCTTTTCTTCCTCGGCCTTCTTCTTGGCGGCCTCGGCGGCCTCGGCCTGCGCCTTCTTTTCTTCCAGCTCCTTGTCCTTGCCGGTGCCCGGGGCGGACGCCGCCAGCGCGGGCTTGGGTGCCGACGCCGCGCCGTCGGCTGCGGGCGGGGTCACAGCGACCGGGGCAGCGCGACCGCCGCCCGGCTGCTTCAGGATGCTCTTGGCGGGAATGTCGTTGGGCGGCGGGCGGTCGCTGAAGACCTTGCGCCCGTCCTTGTCGATCCACTGCCATTGCGCCGCCGCGCCCATGGCCCAGGTGCAGGCCACGGCCAGCAGGAGAAGCTTGTGCATTGCTTTCATGGCGACGGAGTTTATCCCTCTGGTCACACCGCCGCCAGTGCGCGCGCAGGCTGTGGCGGCGCGGGTACAATCCGTTTTTTGGAGCTTATCTCATGCGCCTTCTAGGAAAAGCGCTCACCTTCGACGATGTGTTGCTGGTGCCGGCGTACTCCCAGGTCCTGCCCAAGGACACGTCCCTCGCGACGAAACTCTCCCGCAACATCCAACTGAACCTGCCGCTCGTGTCCGCCGCCATGGACACAGTGACCGAGGCGCGCCTGGCCATCGCCATCGCGCAAGAGGGCGGCATCGGCATCGTCCACAAAAACCTGACTGCGCAAGAGCAGGCCGCGCACGTCGCCAAGGTCAAGCGCTACGAATCCGGCGTGCTGCGCGACCCGGTGGTCATCACGCCCGAGCACACGGTGCTGCAGGTGCTGCAGCTGTCCGAGCAGCTCGGCATCTCGGGCTTTCCGGTGTGCGACGGCGGCAAGGTCGTCGGCATCGTTACGGGCCGCGACATGCGCTTTGAAACGCGCTTTGACGTGAAGGTGCGCGAAATCATGACCCCGCGCGAGAAGCTCATCACCGTGAACGAGCGCGACGGCACCACGCCCGCGCAGGCCAAGGCGCTGCTCAACAAGCACAAGCTCGAACGCATCCTGGTCATCAACGACGCTTTTGAGCTGAAGGGCCTCATCACCGTCAAGGACATCACCAAGCAAACCACCTTCCCCAACGCCGCGCGCGACAGCAACGGTCGCCTGCGCGTGGGCGCTGCCGTGGGCGTGGGCGAGGGCACCGAGGAGCGCGTCGAGGCGCTGGTGAAAGCGGGCGTGGATGCCATCGTGGTGGACACCGCCCACGGCCACAGCAAGGGCGTGATCGACCGCGTGCGTTGGGTCAAGCAGAACTACCCGCAGGTGGACGTGATCGGCGGCAACATCGCCACCGGCGCGGCAGCCTTGGCGCTGGCCGAGGCGGGCGCGGATGCCGTCAAGGTCGGCATCGGCCCCGGCAGCATCTGCACCACCCGCATCGTGGCGGGTGTGGGCGTGCCGCAGATCATGGCGATCGACAGCGTGGCGACGGCCCTCAAAGGCACGGGCGTTCCGCTGATCGCCGATGGCGGCATCCGCTACAGCGGCGATATCGCCAAGGCCCTGGCCGCAGGCGCCAGCGCGGTGATGATGGGCGGCATGTTCGCGGGCACCGAAGAAGCGCCCGGCGAGGTCATCCTGTTCCAGGGCCGCAGCTACAAGAGCTACCGTGGCATGGGCAGCATCGGCGCCATGCAGCAGGGCAGCGCCGACCGGTACTTTCAGGAGTCGAGCACCGGCAACCCCAACGCCGACAAGCTCGTGCCCGAGGGCATCGAGGGCCGCGTGCCCTACAAGGGCAGCATGGTCAGCATCGTCTATCAGATGGCGGGCGGCGTGCGCGCCAGCATGGGCTACTGCGGCTGCGCGACCATCGAAGAGATGAACAACAAGGCAGAGTTCGTCGAGATCACCACCGCAGGCATCCGCGAAAGCCACGTCCACGACGTGCAGATCACCAAGGAAGCGCCCAACTACCGGGCCGACTGATACTATCGTTTTGATAGCTGCCAGCGCTTGTCAGATAAGCGCTGGAGGCCGATTTCATTCAAAAAATCGCCATGCAACACCAGAAAATCCTCATCCTCGACTTCGGCTCGCAAGTCACCCAGCTCATCGCCCGCCGCGTGCGCGAGGCGCACGTCTATTGCGAGGTACACCCTTGCGACGTGACGGACGACTGGGTGCGTGAATACGCCAAGGACGGCGCGCTCCGTGGCGTGATCCTCTCCGGCAGCCACGCCAGCGTGTATGAGGTGGATGACAGGGCGCCCGACGCCGTGTTCACCCTCGGCGTGCCCGTGCTGGGCATCTGCTACGGCATGCAGACCATGGCGCAGCAATTGGGCGGCAAGGTCGAAGGCTCGCACACCCGCGAGTTTGGCTACGCCGAGGTACGCGCGCGCGGCCACACGGCGCTGTTCGCGGGTCTGGCCGACTTCACCACGCCCGAAGGCCACGGCATGCTTAAGGTGTGGATGAGCCACGGCGACAAGGTGACCGAGCTGCCGCCGGGCTTCAAGCTGATGGCAAGCACCGATTCCTGCCCCATCGCGGGCATGGCCGACGAGGAGCGCCGCTTCTACGCCGTGCAGTTCCACCCCGAAGTCACGCACACCGTGCAGGGCAGGGCGATCCTCGACCGCTTCGTGCTCGGCATCTGCGGCACGCGCCCCGATTGGGTCATGAGAGACCACATCGCCGAAGCCGTGGAGCAGATCCGCCAGCAAGTGGGCGACGAGGAAGTGATCCTGGGCCTCTCGGGCGGCGTGGACTCCAGCGTGGCCGCCGCGCTCATCCACCGCGCCATCGGCGACCAACTGACCTGCGTGTTCGTGGACCACGGCCTGCTGCGCCTGAATGAAGGCGACATGGTCATGGACATGTTCGCGGGCAAGCTGCACGCCAAGGTCGTGCGCGTGGACGCGAGCGACCTGTTCCTGGGCAAGCTCGCGGGCGTGAGCGACCCCGAGCAAAAGCGCAAGATCATCGGCGGCCTGTTCGTGGACGTATTCAAGGCCGAAGCCGCCAAGCTGACGGCGTCGGGCGCTTCGAAAAAAGGAGCAAAGTGGCTGGCCCAGGGCACCATCTACCCCGACGTGATCGAGAGCGGCGGCGGCAAAGCCAAGAAAGCCGTCACCATCAAGAGCCACCACAACGTCGGCGGCCTGCCCGAACAGTTGGGCCTGAAGCTGCTGGAGCCGCTGCGCGACCTGTTCAAGGACGAAGTGCGCGAACTCGGCGTGGCCCTGGGCCTGCCGCCCGAGATGGTCTATCGCCACCCCTTCCCCGGCCCCGGCCTGGGCGTGCGCATCCTGGGCGAGGTGAAAAAGGACTACGCCGACCTGCTGCGCCGCGCCGACGCCATCTTCATCGAGGAACTGCGCAACTTCCGCGACGAAGCCACGGGCAAGACCTGGTACGACCTGACCAGCCAGGCGTTCACCGTCTTCCTGCCCGTCAAGAGCGTGGGCGTGATGGGCGACGGTCGAACCTACGACTACGTGGTCGCGCTGCGCGCCGTACAAACCAGCGACTTCATGACGGCGGATTGGGCAGAGCTGCCTTATGCGCTGCTCAAGAAGGTGTCTTCAAGAATCATTAACGAGGTGCGCGGCATCAACCGCGTGACCTACGACGTGAGCAGCAAGCCGCCTGCGACGATTGAGTGGGAGTGAGTCAGGTTTGAGGCAATTTTGGCCACAAACCCTTATACAGAAAGCGCAGACAGCTATCAAATAGATAGTAATTCCCCATGCCCAGGCGCATGGTTCTGCGCGCAGCGCAGCAGGGCCCGGGCGTGCTCGCGCACCGCGTCGCGCAGCGCTGGGGGCTCCAGCACGGTAAAGGCGCACGGCAGACGGGCCAACTGGCGCGCGTACCAGGCCAGGTCGTCCACCTGGCTGTGCAGCAGCACGCCGCCGGGGTGGGGCTGGAACAGGCCGATGGCGTCGAACAGCGCTTCGCGTGCGGTCGCCAGGTCGGTGTGCAGCAGCACGCGCACGGCCAGTGCGCGCGGCAGCGAGGCCAGGCCGAGCGCGAGGTGGCGCACGGCGTCGAAGTCCTCGGGCACGCCGAAGGACGCGGGCAGGGGGCGCAGGCTGGCGATGCGGTCCAGTCGGAACGAGCGCAGGCCGCCGCGCAGGTGGCAGTGCCCCACGGCGTACCAGTGTCCGCCGCGCCAGGCCAGGCCGTAGGGATCGAAGGCTCGGGCCGTGGCCTCGCCCCGGGCGGAGCGGTAGTCCATGTGGACGCTCTGGCGCGCGTGGGCGGCGGCGCTGAGGGTCAGCAGCGCCTCGCGGCTGGCGGGCGCGCCGGGGCGGGCGATGTCGAGCTGCACCGTCTCGCCCAGGGCGCGCACGCGGCGCTGCAGGGGCGCGGGCATCACGCGCTCCAGCTTGGCGCGGGCGCTCTCGGTGGCGGGCGCGGCCTCGGCCAGCCCCAGGCCGCGCGCCGCGAGCAGGCCCACGGACAGCGCCAGCGCCTCGTCGTCGGTGAACACCATGGGCGGCAGCTTGAAGCCCGGCATAAGGCGATAAGCGCCGTAGCGTCCGCGCTCCGCGACGACGGGGATGCCCAGGTCTTCCAGCTTGCGGATGTAGCGGCGCAGCGTGCGCGCATCCACGCCGATGCGCTCGGCCAGCTCGGGGCCGCTGAGGGCGCCGCGCGCCTGCAGCAGCTCCAGCACGGCGAGCACGCGGGTGGTGGGTGACGGCATGGGGCGCATCATCGCATTCAATCAGGGCGGATATTGCCCTGATTGGCGGCTAGATTACTGCGCATGGAATCTCTCGCGCTGCAGCACACGGCCCACTTGTGGCTGTTCTTCGTCATCCTGCTGGGGGTCATCGCGCTGCCCGGGCTGGACATGGCCTTCGTCATGGCCAGCGCGCTGGTGGGCGGGCGGCGCGCGGGGCTGGGGGCGGTGGCGGGCATCGTGGCGGGCGGGGCGGTACACACGGCGCTGGGGGCGTTGGGCGTAGGGGTCGTGCTGCGGCTGTTTCCGGCGGCGTTCAACGGGCTGCTGGCGGCGGGGGCGCTGTACGTGGGGTGGATCGGCCTTTCGCTGCTGCGCAGCCGCTTTGCCTTTGACGGCGCGGTGCAGACGCAGCCCCGCCCGCTCGCGGCGACCTTTTGGCGGGCCATGCTGACCTGCCTGACGAACCCCAAGGCCTGCGTGTTCATGCTGGCGGTGTTCCCGCAGTTCCTGCGACCGGAGTACGGGCCTGTGGCGGTTCAGGCGGTTGTCATGGGGCTCATCATTGCGGCCACGCAGGCGGTGGTGTATGGCGCCGTCGCGCTGGGCGCGGGCCAGGCGCGGGAGCATCTGGCCCGCCACCCCGGCGCCAGCCTGTGGGCGGCGCGCGGCGTGGGGGCGCTGCTGGTGCTGGCTTCGATGTGGACCGCTTGGGAGGGCTGGAAGCTTTAGCGTTTTTCAGGCTTGGGCGCGGCCCCTGCCTTGCCCGCCTTCACCGCCTCGTTCGCCCGTTGCAGCAGCACCGCGCAGTTCGCGTCGTCCTCGGCCGCCGGGACGGTCACGGGCACCAGCGCCAGCGCGGCGGGCGCCACCGCCACGGCAGCCACGGCAGCGCCCGCGCGCAGCAGCAGCGGGCCGGGTTCCAGACCGACCTTGGGGGCGGCAAAGTCGCCGCGCACGTACAGCGGCGTGCGCAGCGAGAAGAACTTCCACTGCAGCGACTCGGGCTTGACGCGCAGGTCCAGGTACTCGTTGCGCAGGTCCACCGTGCCCACGGCTTCGACCACGGCTTCCTCGGTGCTGAGCTTGACGGAGCGGGTCTGCGCCACGCCGTCCTTGACGGCAAAGTCGGCCACGGCGCAGCGCAGCCGCACTTCCTTGTTCTCGCCGAACAGCTTGGCCACGACCACGCTGCCCACGTTGAGCGCGGCCAGGTCCAGCAACTGCTTGCTGAAGGTGCCGTCGCGGATGTACAGCCGCGCCTCGCCCGAGCTGCTGCCCAGCATGCGCGCCACCGAGTTGCCGCTGGCCGACAGGGCCACGGCGCCGTCCAGGCGGCCAAAGCTCTTGTCCATCAGCTCGACCTTGGGGAACAGCGCAGACAGCTTCAGCCCCTCGACCGTGCCGTGCAGCTGCGTCTTGAGCGGCTGGGTGCGGCTGTCCAGCACGACCTTCGAGTCGATCCGGCCCTGTGCCACGCCGAAGCGCAGGGGCGACAGCGTGAGCTGCGCGTTGTCCAGCACCGCGTGTACGCTCAGGTTTTCGATGGGCAGGCTCTCAGGGCGCAGGATGCGCTCGCCGGTGAAGGTGATGTCCATGTCCATGGCGTTCCAGCGGTCGGTGGCGAAGGGCGCGTCGGGCAGCACCTTGCCCGGGCGGGTGGATGCGCTCTTGCCCTCGCCGGACGGCGCGCCGACCACGGGGCCCAGGTCCGCCAGCCGCAGTTGCTTGGATGTCATGGTGCCCTGCAGCCGGGGGCGGGGCTGGGCGGACGTGTAGGTCAGGCTGCCGTGCAGGTCGCTTTCGCCCACGGTGCCCTGAAAGTCGCGGTACTCCCACGTGGCGCGCCCGGGCTGCAGGCTGCCGACGAGGCGACCGCGCGTCTGGAACGGCGGTGTGCTGGGCAGCACCAGGCCGGTCAGGTCGAACAGGTCGGCCATGCTGCCGGCCTGCAGCATGACCTGCAGGTCCATGCCCGACAGTGCGGCGGGGTTGGCCAGCGTGCCCTCCGCCTCGGCGCGCACGTTCCCTGCGCGGGCCTTGAAGCGCAGCGGGTAGTTCACCGTCTGCTCGCGCAGCGTCAGCAGGTGCCCGGCCTGGCCCTCGCCCTCGACGCGCGCCTTGCCGTAGCGGCCCTGCAGCGTGGCCCGCACGCCGTACTTGCCCGGCGCCTGGCCGGGGGGCGTGCCGTCGGTGGCGTCGCCGTCGGTGGTGTCGACGTGTACGCGCAGCGCCAGGTCCTTGGCGCCGTCCGCGTAGCCCAGCCAGCCGTCGCGGATGACGAGCTGGCCCAGGCTCAGGCTCCAGGGGCTGCTGCTTTGGTCGGCAGCGTTGTCGCTCTTGAGGGTCCAGTTGTTGCTGCCGTCCGCGCGGCGGCCCAGCACGATGTCGGGCGCGGTCAACTCCACCGTGTCCAGCGCCACGGTGCGTGCGAGCAGCGGCAGCAGGCGCAGTGTGGCGCTGGCCTGGGCGATGGTGCCCATCGTCTGCGCATCGCGGACGGGCTTGTTTTCGCCAGCGGTCTTGCGCGGCACGGCGGGCAGCGCCTTGTCGCCCGCTTGCGGCGCCTCGGCGATGGCGAAGCCGGGCGGGTTGTCCATGACCAGTTGCTTGGCCTGCACCGTCACGCCCGGCACCCAGCGGCGCCAGCCTTGCTCCAGGGGCTGGGGCCAGTGCCAGTCGGCGGACAGGTCGCCCTCGATGGCAAAGCGCCTGCCCGTGGCCTCGCTCACCTTGTCGTTGATCCAGGGGCGGGCGCGGTTCCAGTCCCAATGGGCCAGCACCACGGCGGCGGCCACCAGCAGCGCCAGCAGCACGGCAAGAACGCCCAGCAGCCAGCGCAGGGCGCGGCGGGGCAGGGAGGAGGTGGGCATCGGTTCAGCGGGTTTCGTCATCGTCATCGGCTGTCGGGTGTGGGGGCCATGCTAGTGCGGCATGCGGGGGTTGGGCGGGTTCCAGTCGCCATTGCCAACCTTGTCCTACAAGAGGGCGGTGCCGAATGCGGCCCGCACCTACAATCGCCGCCCCATGCACAACCCCCGCGATCCCCAGGTTCTGCCCATGCGCGACGGTGTCAGCCCCAGTTGCGTGGTGCTGCCGTCGCAGGTCCCGCAAGGGCAGGGCAGCATGCTCGACTTTCTGGCCCAGCGCCTGCCCGCCGTCAGCCGCGCGGACTGGCTGGCGCGCATGGCGGCAGGCGAGGTGGTGGACGAGCATGGCGTGCCTGTCACGCCGCAGCGCGCCTTCGAGCGCGGCATCCGCGTCTATTACTACCGGCATTTGCCCGTGGAGCCGCAGATCCCGTTCACGGAAACCGTGCTCTACCAGGACGCGCACATCCTGGTGGCCGACAAGCCGCACTTCCTGCCCGTGACGCCCGGCGGGCGCTACCTGCAAAGCACGCTGCTGGTGCGCCTCAAGCGCCGCCTGAACCTGCCGGACCTCTCGCCCCTGCACCGCATCGACCGCGACACGGCGGGGCTGGTGCTGCTGTCGGTGTGCAAAAGCTCGCGCGGGGCGTACCAGGCGCTGTTTCGCGACCACCGCATCGCCAAACACTACGACGCCATCGCACCCTGGCGTGAGGGCCTGGCCTTTCCGCGTGTGTACGAGAGCCGACTGGAGGAAAGCCCGCAGTTCTTTCGCATGCACGAAGTGCCTGGCGAGCCCAACAGCCGCACGCACATGGACGTGGCCGAGGTCTCGGCCTGCGGCACCTGGGCGCGCTACCGCCTGTCGCCCGTGACGGGCAAGCGCCACCAACTGCGCGTCCACATGGCGGCGCTGGGGCTGTCGCTGCGCAATGACCCGTTCTACCCGGTGGTCAACGACCCGCCCGAGGGCGACTACTCGCGGCCCCTGCAGCTGCTGGCGCGGTCGCTGGCCTTTGACGACCCTTTGACCGGCGAGCCGCGGTTCTTTGAAAGCAGCCAGCGCCTGGCCTTTGCCTGAAACAAGCCCCAGCCACCGGCGCGTTCTGAGGCCCCGCGCCGCTGTAGCCGTCCCGCAGCACGCTGCGGGTGCGCGATGGGGTGCCTGGGCTGTCGCCCCTGGTGCGGCTGCCGGGGGCGGGCGGGTTCCAAGAATATGAGTCAAATTGGCCTCTAGCGCCTATGGGATAAGCGCGAGCAGCTATCAATTGCATAGTAATCACAGCGCTGGCCCTGTTCTTGCAATTCGCCATGGGCTGTCGGCCTGGTGTTTACCCTGTATAGACAGGTATATCAAAACCGCCATCATGGCGGCTGCGATGGCGTTGCAGGTCGGCCACTTTTTCTTCACAAGGAGCAGACGATGACGATGAGGACTCAATCGAAACGGGCGGCGCTGGCCGTGGCATGCGTGGCGGCCCTGGCCGCCCCGGCCCAGGCGCAGGACACGAAGATCACGCTGGGCATGTCGGGCTGGACGGGCTTCGCCCCGCTGACCCTGGCCGACAAGGCGGGCATCTTCAAGAAGAACGGCCTGGACGTGGAGCTGAAGATGATTCCGCAGAAAGACCGCCACTTGGCGCTGGCCTCCAAGGCCATCCAGTGCGCGGCGACCACGGTCGAGACGCACGTGGCCTGGAACACCAACGGCGTGCCCATCGTGCAGATCTTCCAGCTCGACAAGAGCTACGGCGCGGACGGCATCGCCGTGCGCAACGACGTGAAGACCTTTGCCGACCTGAAGGGCAAGACCGTGGCCGTGGACGCGCCCGGTACCGCCTCGTACTTCACGCTGGCCTGGCTGCTGTCCAAGAACGGCATGAGCGTGAAGGACGTGAAGACGCTCACCCTGGCGCCGCAGCCGGCCGCGCAGTCCTTCGTCGCGGGCCAGAACGACGCTGCCGTGACGTACGAGCCCTACCTCTCCACCGTGCGCGCCAACCCCGCGTCGGGCAAGATTCTGGCGACCACGCTGGAATTTCCGCACATCATGGACACGGTGGGCTGCGCGCCCGAATGGCTCAAGGCCAACCCCAAGGCCGCCAAGGCGCTGGCGGACTCGTACTTCGAGGCGCTGGAGATGATCAAGGCCGACCCGGCCAAGTCCAACGACATCATGGGCGCGGCGGTCAAGCAGACGGGCGAGGCGTTCGGCAAGTCGTCCAGCTACCTGCGCTGGCAGGACAAGGCGGCCAACCAGAAGTTCTTTGCGGGCGAGCTGCAGCAGTTCATGAAGGACGCGGCAGCCATCCTGCTGGAGGCGGGCGTCATCCGCAAGCTGCCGGACAACTACACGGCCATGTACGACGACAGCTTCATCAAGTGAGCAAAGCCCTGCCATGAACCACGCGACGCGCCGCCGCCTCGCCCCGCTGGAGCCCGTGCGGCCTGTCACGCGCTGGCTGCTGGGCGTGGCTTTCTTCATCCTGTTCTTTGTGGTTTGGGCGGCCTTCACGCTGGGCGGCTTCGTGTCGCCCACGTTCCTGGCGAGCCCCGTCGCCATGGCGCACGAGGGCTGGCTGCTGTTCACCGAGTTCGGCTTTCTGCACGACATCGGCATGACGGTCTGGCGCGTGCTGGGCGGCTTCGTGCTGGCCGCCATCGTGGCCGTGCCGCTGGGCATTGCCATGGGCGCGCACAAGGGCGTGGAGGCGTTTTTGGAGCCCTTCGTGTCGTTCTGCCGCTACCTGCCCGCGTCGGCCTTCATCCCGCTGCTCATCCTGTGGGCGGGGCTGGGCGAGCTGCAGAAGCTCCTGGTGATCTTCATCGGCTCGGTGTTCCAGATCATCCTGATGGTGGCCGTCACGGTGGGCAATGCGCGCAAGGACCTGGTGGAGGCTGCCTACACGCTGGGCGCCAGCGCCAACGGCATCGTGCGCCGCGTGCTCATCCCCGGCGCCGCGCCCGACATCGCCGAGACGCTGCGGCTGGTGCTGGGCTGGGCCTGGACGTACGTGATCGTGGCGGAGCTGATCGGCTCGTCCTCGGGCATAGGCCACATGATCACCGACAGCCAGGCGCTGCTGAACACGGGGCAGATCATCTTCGGCATCATCGTCATCGGCCTCATCGGGCTGGTGTCCGACGCCCTGTTCAAGTGGGCCAACCGCCGCCTTTTTGCCTGGAGCGCGCTGTGAGTGAATTGAGCATCCAGGGTGTCTCGCGCACCTTCACCACGGCCAAGGGCCAGGCCACGCAGGCGCTGCTGCCGGTGGACTTTCACGTCCATGACAACGACTTCGTGACCATCCTCGGCCCCTCGGGCTGCGGCAAGTCCACCATGCTGCGCATCGTGGCAGGGCTGGACTATCCCACCGCTGGCCGCGTGCTGCTGGACGGCAAGCCCGTGCAAGGCCCGGGCGCCGACCGGGGCATGGTGTTCCAGAGCTACACGCTGTTCCCGTGGCTCACCATCGAGCAGAACATCCGCTTCGGCCTGCGCGAGCGTGGCATGCCGGAAAGCGCGCAGAAGGAGCGCGCCGCCTACTTCATTGCCAAGGTGGGGCTGCGCGGCTTCGAGCAGCACTACCCCAAGCAGCTCTCGGGCGGCATGCAGCAGCGCACGGCCATTGCGCGTGCGCTGGCCAACGACCCCAAGATATTGCTGATGGACGAGCCCTTCGGCGCGCTGGACAACCAGACCCGCGTGCTCATGCAAGAGCTGCTGCTGGGCATATGGGAAGCCGAGCGCAAGACCGTGATGTTCGTTACCCACGACATCGACGAGGCCATCTTCATGGCCAACCGCGTGGCGGTTTTCAGTGCCCGGCCCGGGCGCATCAAGACCGAGCTGGCGGTCAACCTGCCGCACCCGCGCCATTACACGATCAAGACCAGCCCCGAGTTCATGGACTTGAAGGCGCGGCTGACGGAAGAAATCCGTGCCGAGTCCATGGCCGCCGATCTGCATTGATGAAGAACATGCCCGCCGCCCCGCGCAAGCTTGCCGAACCTGTGGCGCCCGCCATGGCGCTGTATGAGCAGGTCAAGGACCACATCGCGCGCCGCATCCAGGAGGGCGTGTGGCGGCCCGGCGACCGCCTGCCGTCCGAGAGCGAACTGGTCACGCAGTTCGGCATCTCGCGCATGACGGTGAACCGCGCGCTGCGCGAGCTGACCGAGCAGGGCCGCATCGTGCGCGTGGCGGGCGTGGGCAGCTTCGTGGCCGAGGACAAGCCGCAGTCCACGTTGCTGCAGATCGCCAACCTGGCCAGCGAAATCCGCCAGCGCGGGCACGACTACCGCTGCGACGTGCTGGTGGTGGAGCGCACGTCCGCCACGCTGGAAGTGGCCGCCGCGCTGGATATGCGCACGGGCGAGTCGGTGTTCCATTCGCTGTGCATCCACCGCGAGGACGGCCTGCCCGTGCAACTGGAAGACCGCTACGTCAGCCCGCGCCAGGTGCCCGGGTTCGCGGCGCAGGACTTCTCGCAGATTCAGCCGTCGGAGTACCTGGTGCGCAACGTGCCCTTCGACCAGATCGAGCACGTGGTCGATGCCGTCATGCCCACGCCCGAGCATGCCGCGCTGCTGGAGATGCCGCCGCAGGAGCCTTGCCTGCTGCTCACGCGCCGCACGTGGTCGCGCGGCGTGCCGATTACCGTGGTGCGCTGCCTGCACCCGGCCACGCGCTACCGGCTGGGCAGCCGCTTCCGGGCGGACGGGAACCCGGTGGCTGGCTGACCGCTTTCTCTTGGTGACAACTTGTATAGACAGGATCGTTTCATGGCACACAACATCACCCTGCACCCTGGCCGCGTCACGCTGGCCGAGCTGCGCCGCATCCACGCCGGGCCGGTGCAGCTGGCGCTGGACGCGTCGGCCCGCGCGCTCATGCAGGCATCGGAGGCCACGGTGCAGCGCATCGTGGAAGAAGACCAGGTTGTCTATGGCATCAACACCGGCTTTGGCAAGCTCGCCAGTACAAAAATAGCCCACGACCGGCTGGCCGAGCTGCAGCGCAACCTGGTGCTGTCGCACAGCGTGGGCACGGGCGATGCGCTGCCGGACGAGGTGGTGCGCCTCATCCTTGCCACCAAGGCCGTAAGCCTTGCGCGGGGGCATTCGGGCGTGCGGCCCGCGCTGGTGGATGCATTGCTGGCGCTGGCGAATGCGAACGTGCTGCCCGTCATCCCGGCCAAGGGCTCGGTGGGCGCGTCGGGCGACCTGGCGCCGCTGGCGCACCTGGCCTGCGTGCTGATCGGGGAGGGGCTGGCCAAGGTCAAGGGCGCGGTGGTTTCGGGCGCCGAGGCCATGCGCTCGGTTGGTTTGGAACCCTTCGTGCTGGGGCCGAAGGAAGGGCTGGCGCTGCTCAACGGCACGCAGGTTTCTACTTCGCTCGCGCTGGCGGGGCTGTTTGGCGCGGAGAGCGTGTTTGCCGCCGGTCTGGTGGCGGGCGCGCTGTCGCTCGAAGCCATCAAGGGCTCGGTCAAGCCCTTCGATGCGCGCATCCACGAGGCGCGGGGCCAGCCGGGGCAGATAGCCGTGGCCGCGGCGGTGCGCGCATTGCTCGATGGCAGCGCCATCGACCCCTCACACCCGAATTGCGGGCGTGTGCAAGACCCGTATTCCATCCGCTGCGTGCCGCAGGTCATGGGTGCGTGCCTGGACAACCTGCACCACGCCGCCCGGGTGCTCGCCATCGAGGCGAATGCCGCGTCCGACAACCCCTTGGTTTTTGAGAACGGCGACGTGATCTCGGGCGGCAACTTCCACGCCGAGCCCGTGGCCTTTGCCGCCGACATCATCGCGCTGGCCGTGGCCGAGATCGGCGCGATCTCCGAGCGCCGCCTGTCGCTGCTGCTCGACCCCGGCCTGTCGGGCCTGCCCGCGTTCCTGATCCGCGACAGCGGCGCGAACTCCGGCTTCATGATCGCGCAGGTCACTGCCGCCGCCCTGGCCGCTGAGAACCAGTGCCTTGCCAACCCCAGCAGCGTGACCAGCCTGCCCACATCCGCCAACCAGGAAGACCATGTGTCCATGGCCACCTACGGCGCGCGCCGCCTGGCGGACATGGTGCGCAACGCGGCGGTGATGGTCGGCATCGAGGCCATGGCCGCAGCGCAGGGCATGGAGTTCGACCGCTCGCTCAAGAGTTCGCCCCTGATCGAGCAGCAATTCGCCGCCATCCGCGAGCGCGTGGCCTTCCTGGCGCAAGACCGCTACCTCGCCCCCGACATCGAGGCCATGCGCGCCTGGGCGCAGCAGTCCGCATGGCCCGCGCCGCTCACCGCCTGCCTGCCCAGCCACATCTAAGGAGACCACCATGAACGCCAACGACGCCATCCTGTCTGCTGCCGCCAAAGACCCCCGCCACGACGCCAGCCGTGTCATCCGCGCACCGCGCGGCAGCGACATCACCTGCAAGAACTGGCTCATCGAAGCGGCCTACCGCATGATCCAGAACAACCTCGACCCCGAGGTGGCCGAGCGCCCGCAAGACCTGGTGGTCTATGGCGGCATTGGCCGCGCCGCGCGCAATTGGGAGTGCTACGACCAGATCCTGGCTTCGCTCAAAGCGCTGAACGAGGACGAATCCCTGCTCATCCAGTCCGGCAAGCCCGTAGGCGTGTTCAAGACGCATGCCAACGCGCCCCGCGTGCTGCTGGCCAATTCCAACCTCGTGCCCAAGTGGGCCAATTGGGAGCATTTCAGCGAACTCGACCAGAAGGGCCTGTTCATGTACGGCCAGATGACGGCGGGGAGCTGGATCTACATTGGCACCCAGGGCATCGTGCAAGGCACCTACGAAACCTTTGCCGAGGCGGCGCGCCAGCACTACGGCGGCTCGCTGGCGGGCCGGTGGATTCTGACCGCTGGCCTGGGCGGCATGGGCGGCGCGCAGCCGCTGGCCGCCACGTTCGCGGGCGCGGTGTCGCTCAACATCGAATGCCAGCAAAGCAGCATCGACTTTCGCCTGCGCACGCGCTACGTGGACAAGCAGGCGCGGGACATTGACCATGCCATCGCGCTGATCCAGCAACACACGGCAGCCAAGGAGGCGATCTCGATTGCCCTGCTGGGCAACGCCGCCGAAATCCTGCCCGAGTTGGTGAAACGCGCCAAGGCAGGCGGCTTGAAGCCCGACCTCGTGACCGACCAGACTTCGGCCCACGACCTGGTGAACGGCTACCTGCCCGCAGGCTGGACGGTGGCCCAATGGCGCGCCGCGCAGCAGGACGTGACGCAGCACGACGTGCTGAAAAAGGCCGCCGCCCGCTCCTGCGCTGTCCACGTGCAGGCCATGCTGGACTTCCAGTCCATGGGCATTCCCACCGTGGACTACGGCAACAACATCCGCCAGGTGGCCTTTGACGAAGGCGTGAAAAACGCCTTTGACTTCCCCGGCTTCGTGCCCGCCTACATCCGCCCGCTGTTCTGCGAGGGCAAGGGCCCGTTCCGCTGGGTGGCGCTCTCGGGCGACCCCGAGGACATCCGCAAGACCGACGCCAAGATCAAGGAGCTGTTCCCGGCCAACAAGCACGTCCACCGCTGGCTGGACATGGCGGGCGAGCGCATCGCCTTCCAGGGCCTGCCCGCCCGCATCTGCTGGCTGGGCCTGGGCGAGCGGCACATCGCGGGCCTTGCCTTCAACGAAATGGTGAAGAACGGCGAGCTGAAGGCCCCCATCGTCATCGGCCGCGACCACCTGGACACCGGCTCCGTCGCCAGCCCCAACCGCGAGACCGAAGGCATGCGCGACGGCACCGACGCCGTGAGCGACTGGCCGTTGCTCAACGCGCTGCTCAACACCGCAGGCGGCGCGACCTGGGTCAGCCTGCACCATGGCGGCGGCGTGGGCATGGGCTATTCGCAGCACTCGGGCATGGTCATCGTGGCCGACGGCACGGATGCCGCCGCCGAGCGCCTGGCCCGCGTGCTGGTCAACGACTGCGGCAGCGGCGTCATGCGCCATGCGGATGCGGGCTATGAACTGGCCGTGGAGACGGCGAAGAAGCAGGGCCTGAAGCTGCCGATGGTGAAGTGATGGACGATTTTCAGCAACGCCTGCAGCAACGCCTGAGCGATGACCAGGTGGCCGCCTTCGCCCGCGACGGCGCCATCTGCATCCAGCAGCTTCTGACGCCCGACGAGGTGGCCCTGCTGCGCGAAGGCATCGACGCCAACCTGGCCGCGCCCAGCCCCCGCGCCAAGATCGCCAGCCGCCCGGACGACCCAGGCCGCTTCTTCGAGGACTTCTGCAACTGGCAGGACATCCCGCAGTTCGGCCGCTTCGTGCGCGAAACACCGCTGGCCCTGGCCGCGCGGCGCCTCATGCAGTCGCGCCACGTGCGCCTGTACCACGACCATGTTCTGGTCAAGGAACCCGGCACGCGGCAAAAGACGCCCTGGCACCAGGACCAGCCCTACTACAACATCGAGGGCATGCAGAACGTGAGCATGTGGATCCCCGTCGATCCCGTCTCGCGCGCCGCCACGCTGGAGTTCGTGGCGGGTTCGCACAAAGGCCCGTGGCTGATGCCGCGCACCTTCATGGACAACCAGGCCAAGTGGTTCCCCGAAGGCAGCCTGCAAGACCTGCCCAACGTCGAGGCCGACCGCGACGCCTTCCCCATCGTCGGCTGGGAGATCGAGCCCGGCGACGTGGTGTGCTTTCACATGCTCACGCTGCATGCGTCCGGCGGGGTGGAGGGGCCCAACCGGCGGCGCGTGTTCTCGGTGCGCTTTCTGGGCGACGACATCCGCCACGCGCCCAGGCCGTGGAGGACCTCGCCGGAGTTCCCGGGGCTGGCCGATGAGCTGCCCGCCGGGGCAGCCATGGAGCACCCGCTGTTCCCCGTGCTGGTATGACCGTGCAGTTCCTCGACCTCGCCGCCATCCCCGCCACGCGGTGGAAGAACGGCGGCGGCAGCACGCGCGAGCTGGCCTGCTGGCCGCCGGGCGCGGGCATGGATGGCTTTGGCTGGCGCGTCAGCGTCGCCACCATCGCAGCGCCGGGGCCGTTCTCGGCCTTTGCGGGGGTGGACAGGCAGATCATGCTGCTGGACGGCGATGGCGTGTACCTGCGCGGCAGCGGCTGGCAGCACGCGCTGGGCGAGCGCTGGCAGCCCTTCGCCTTCTCGGGCGACGAGCCCGTGGACTGCGCCATGCTGGGCGGCACCTCGACCGACTTCAACCTCATGCTGCGCCGTGGCGCGTGGCGCGGCCAGGTGCAGGTGCTGCGCCAAGCGCCGCCCGCTGCGTCTGCCGGGCTGTGCATGGTGCTGCAGGGCCGGTGGCAAGGCTCGCGCCTTCTGGAACCCGGCCAGGGTTTCTGGTGGATGCAAGGGCAGGGCGAGCGCATCGCGCCAGTCAATAACGAATCCGTGCTGGCCTGGATCGCACTCGAAAAAATATGAATCAAATTGGCCTCCAGCGCTTATCCATCAAGCACTAGAAGCTATCAAAACAATAGTACACCATGCACACGCAACCCGCTCCCAGCGCCGACGGCATCTGGCACAAGCTGCGGCCCGTGGCCGAACTCACGGTGGCCGACGTGCCGCTGGGTGCCCATCAACCCGCCAGCGTGGTCGTGCAGGGCGGCACGGTGCGCTGGGTTGGCCCCGCATCCGCACTGCCCGCCGCCTACGCCGCCATGCCGCAACACGACGCGGGCGGCAGGCTGGCGACGCCCGGCCTGGTGGACTGCCACACGCACCTGGTCTATGGCGGCCAGCGCGCCAATGAATTCGCCATGCGCCTGGCAGGCGCCACGTATGAAGAAGTCGCCAAGGCAGGCGGCGGCATCGTCTCCAGCGTGTACGCCACGCGCGCGGCATCGGAAGACGAACTATTCGCCCTGGCGGCACCGCGCCTGCAAGCCCTGCTGGCCGAAGGCGTGTGCGCCATCGAAATCAAGTCCGGCTACGGCCTCGCTTTGGCCCACGAACGCAAGCAACTGCGCGTGGCCCGCCGCCTGGGCGAAGCCTTTGGCGTGACGGTGCGCACCACCTTCCTCGGCGCACACGCGCTGCCGCCCGAATACGCGGGCCGCAGCCAGGATTACACCGACTTGGTCTGCAACGAGATGCTGCCCGCCTTGGCACAAGAAGGGCTGGTGGATGCCGTGGACGTGTTCTGCGAACGCATCGCCTTCACCCTGGCCGAGACGGAACAGGTCTTCCAGGCCGCGCAGCGCCTGGGCATCCCCGTCAAACTGCATGCCGAGCAGCTCTCCGACATGGGCGGCGCGGCGCTGGCCGCCCGCTACGGCGCGCTGTCGTGCGACCACATCGAACACCTGTCCGCCGAAGGCATAGCAGCCATGCGCGCAGCAGGCACGGTGGCCGTGCTGCTGCCCGGCGCGTACTACACGCTGCGCGACACGCACCTGCCGCCCATCCAGGCGCTGCGCGCCGCGGGCGTGCCCATGGCCGTGTCCACCGACCACAACCCCGGCACCTCGCCCGCGCTGAGTCTGCTGCTCATGGCCAACATGGCCTGCACGCTGTTCCGCCTGACGGTGCCCGAGGCGCTGGCAGGCATCACCACCCACGCAGCGCGGGCGCTGGGCTTGCAGGATTCGCACGGTCTCATCGCAGCGGGCCGCCCCGCCAACTTCGTGCTCTGGCCCGTGGCCGAGGCGGCAGAACTGGCCTACTGGTTCGGCCACAAGCCCGCCTGCACCATCGTGCGGCAGGGCCGCATCCACGGAGCCATGCCATGACGACAAGCCAACTGTTCGCCGCCGATGCGCTGCTGCCCACCGGCTGGGCGCGCAACGTGCTCATCGAATGGGACGGGGCAGGGCGCTTCACCGCCGTCACGCCCGGTGCAATGCCAGGCAGCGCCCCCGGCGCCCCCGGCCCCGTCATCCCCGGCATGCCCAACCTGCACTCGCACGCCTTCCAGCGCGCCTTCGCGGGCCTGACGGAATACCGGGGGCAAAGCCAGGACAGCTTCTGGAGCTGGCGCGACCTCATGTACCGCTTTGCCGCCCGCATCGCGCCCGAGTCGCTAGAGGCCATTGCCACCTGGCTCTACGTGGAAATGCTGGAGGCGGGCTACACGTCCGTCTGCGAATTCCACTACGTACACCACGACATGGACGGCAAACCCTACGCCGACGACGCCACGCTGTCCCTGGCCCTGCTGCGCGCCGCGCGCACCGCTGGCATCGGCATCACGCTGCTGCCCGTGCTGTACCAGACCAGCGGCTTCGGCGGCAAGCCGCCGCGTGACGACCAGAAGCGGTTCATCCGCAGCACCGACAGCATGCTATCGTTATTGGAGCTTCTGGTGCCCGCCACACAAGCGCTGGAGGCCAATTTGGGTCTTGCCCCGCATTCCCTGCGCGCCGTGCCGCCCGACAGCCTGGCCGCCGCCGTGCAGGGCCTGACGGCGCTGAACCCGCAAGCCCCCATCCACATCCACATCGCCGAGCAGACGCAAGAGGTGGACGACTGCATCGCCTGGAACGGCCAGCGCCCCGTGCAGTGGCTGCTCGACCACGCGCCCGTCAACGAGCGCTGGTGCCTCGTCCACGCCACGCACATGACGCCCCATGAATACGCCGCCGCAGCCCGCACAGGAGCCGTCGCAGGCATCTGCCCCACGACCGAAGCCAACCTGGGCGACGGCATCTTCGACATGCCGCTGTGGCTGCAACACGGAGGCCGCTGGGGCGTGGGCTCCGACAGCCACGCCTGCGTGAACGCGGCGGAAGAGCTGCTGATGCTCGAATACGGACAGCGCTTGTCGCGCCGCCAGCGCAACGTGCTTGCCACCACCAGCCAGCCCGAAGTGGCAACCGCCATGACCCTGCAAGCCGTGCAAGGTGGCGCACAGGCGGCGGGCCGCGCCATCGGGGGCCTGGCTGTGGGCCAGCAGGCCGACATGGTGGCGCTGGATGCGCAGCACCCCGCCCTGGCGGGCCTGCCCGCGCCCGCCATGCTGTCGGCCCACGTCTTCGCCAGCCACCGCACATCGGCCATCCACAGCCTGTGGGCGGCGGGCGCGCAGCGCGTGGCGAATGGCCGCCACGCCTTGCACGCATCCGCCGCGCAGGCTTTCATCGCCGCCCGCTCCGCCACCATCCAACCCTGATGACCGCCATGCAGCCCTTCACCTTCCACCAAGGCACCCGGCCCCTGCTCATCTCCATGCCGCACGCAGGCACCTACGTGCCGCCTGCGCTGGCAGAACGCTTCACCGACGAGGCCCGCCACGTGCCCGACACCGACTGGCACATGGAGCGCCTGTACGCCTTTGCCAAAGACCTGGGCGCATCCATCCTGGTGGCGACGCATTCGCGCTACGTGGTGGACCTGAACCGCCCGCCGGACGGCGCCAGCCTCTACCCCGGCCAGAGCGTTACCGGCCTGTGCCCCGTGGACACCTTCGACGACACGCCCATCTACGCAAAGGGCGACGTGCCCGATGAGGCAGAAATTGCGGCCCGCCGCGAAGCCGTCTGGGCTCCGTACCACGCCCAGCTGCGCGCCGAACTCGACCGCATCCGCGCCCGGCACGGCGTGGCGGTGCTGTGGGACGCGCACTCCATCCGCTCTGTGCTGCCCCGTTTCTTCGAGGGCAAGCTGCCCGACCTGAACCTGGGCACCGCAGACGGCGCAAGCTGTGCGCCAGAGTTAGCGGCTGAGCTGCTGCAAATCGCCAAGGCTGCGCAGGGCTACACCGCCGTACTCAACGGCCGCTTCAAGGGCGGCTACATCACACGCCACTACGGCCAGCCGGGGCAGGGCGTGCATGCGGTGCAACTGGAGATGACGCAGTGCAGCTACATGCAGGAAGCGCTGCCGTTCGACTACCTGCCCGAAGTGGCGGCGGGCGTGCAGCCGCATCTCAAGCGCATGCTGGAGGCGGCGCTGGCGTTTGCTGCCCGGCGGTAGATGGATTTTGGATTGGCTATCAAAAACATAGCTATCAGCGCCCGTTCAGCAAGGGCTGGATGCCATTTTGACTATGAAACGCGCTGCGCCATTTCCTCGCCCAGCCGGATGGGCCGCGCTGGCGCCCATTGCGGGTTGAACCGCAGCGGCCCTTGCGGGAACAGCATCACCACGGTGGAGCCGAGCAGAAAGCGCCCCATCTCGTCCCCTTGCCCCAGGCGGACCTGGCCCGCCGCGTAGTCCCACTGCCGCAGCGTGCCGGGGCGCGGCGGGTTCACCAGCCCGTGCCACACGGTCGCCATGCTGCCCACAATGGTCGCGCCCACCAGCACCAGCACGAACGGCCCGTCGGCCGATTCAAAGACGCACACCACCCGCTCGTTGCGCGCGAACAGCCCTGGCACGCCGCGCGCCGTGGTCGGGTTGACCGAGAACAGGTCGCCCGGCACGTGGACCATGCGCGTGAGTTCGCCCGCGCAGGGCATGTGGATGCGGTGGTAGTCGCGCGGGCTCAGGTACAGCGTGGCGAAGTGGCCGTTGTCGAAGCGTGCGGCCAATTGCGCATCGCCGCCCACGAGCGCGGTGGTGGAATAGCGGTGGCCCTTGGCCTGGAAGATCTGGTCCTTGTCGATGGCGCCGAACTGGCTGATGGCGCCGTCCACGGGGCAGATCAGATCGGCCTGCGCCAGCGGGCGTGCGCCGGGCTTCAGGGCGCGGGTAAAGAAGTCGTTGAAGGTGGCGTAGCTGGCGATGTCGGGGTTGGCCGCCTCGGCCATGTGGACGCTGTAACGGGCCACGAAGCGGCGGATGGCCGCCGTGGTCAGGCTGCCCCCTTGCAGCGAGGCGAGCTTGCCAGCGAGCGCTGTCAGCGCCTGTTTGGGAAGAAGGTACTGGGGGAGAACGGCAAGACGATCAGACACGGGCGTGATCCCCTGAGGGCAAATCGGTCGATTCTAGTGACCCGGCCAGGCCCCGCGCTGCCCATCGCAGTACAATCGACAGTCTCTGCACAGCACAGGTCTGTCAGAGACTGAAAACGAAACCATGGCCAAAGAAGAACTCATTGAAATGCAGGGCTCCGTAACGGAGGTCTTGCCCGACTCGCGCTTTCGCGTGACGCTGGACAACGGGCACCAGTTGATCGCCTACACCGGCGGCAAGATGCGCAAGCACCACATCCGCATCCTGGCGGGCGACAAAGTGTCGCTGGAGATGTCGCCTTACGACTTGACCAAGGGCCGCATCACATTCCGCCACCTGGCAGGCCGTGGCCCCGGCCCCGGCCAGACCTCCAGCCGCTGACCCCAAAAGAACGCGTTAAAAGCCCGCCGCCGGTCCGGAAGGCAGCAGTTGGCGGGTTAGAATGCTGGATTGTCGGAGCGTAGCGCAGCCTGGTAGCGCATCTGCTTTGGGAGCAGAGGGTCGCGAGTTCGAATCCCGCCGCTCCGACCAATACTTTGTCCGCCAGCGTCCGTATCCATCCGGGCCTGGCGGATTTCTCTTTGTGGGGCTTGGGTTGGTTGTTCGCTGGCGTCCGTTGGTGTTCGCATGCAGCCGGGCAACAATGGGGGCAACTTTTTGATCCGTCGCCCCCACCCTTCCCGGAGTTGCCCCAATGCCCTGACGGATGCCGCAATCCATGCTGCAAAGCCCGCAGAGAAGCCCCGCAAGATGTTCGATGGCGAGGGGCTGTGCCTGGAGATCACCCTTCGAGTGGGAAGTGGTGGTGGCTCATGTATCGCTGGGCCGGGCGGGAGAAACGCCTGAGCTTGGACATCTACCCGGAAGTGATATTAAGGGAGACCAAGCGGTGCCGTGACGATGCCAAGCGCACGCTGGAGAATGGTGCCGACCCCTCCCGCCGAGCGGCGCAGCAAGAAGATGGCGGCAAACTTCTGGGGTGCCGTTAGAGCGTCATCTTCAACCCCGCCATTACAAATCCATGATAAGTTTGCCGTAAATTACTCATGATAAAGAAGAACAAAGCATGCAGGGAGTGCATCAGGATGATGTTGCCGATTCGGAAGAACACATAGACACCCAAGCCGCGCTGTGGCTCCTGGCGAGCCTGGCCGGTTTCTATCGCCAACCCTTCAATGCGGAACTGGTGGTCAGGCGTTTTCCGCCGCCAATTGATCTGCCCACGCTGATTGAGGCTCTGAACGCGCTCGGCCTCAAGGCCGGGCTGGCACACTGGCCCGAAGCGGGGCTGTCGGCCTTGCCTCTGCCTGCTGTGGCGCTGCTGGCTGCACCCCCGCATGAAGCTACGCAAGGGGCCTCTGGCGAGGATGCAACTGCCGCGCCACTCCAGCCACCATCCCGCACTACTCTCACCCCGGCGCTGATCGTCCAGCACGGTGACGACACCCTGGCTTGGGTCAAGCCCGGCCAGTCGGCTTCGGAAACCCTGGCCCTCGACGTTGCCCGTGCCCAAGCTGCGCCGGTTCTGCTGCTGGTGGCGCAGGCCGAGCCACCTGTTTCCGAATCGGTCAGCAAGACCGAGTCCCCCGAGCCCCTTAAAAAGCCCTTCGGCTTCTCCTGGTTCGTCCCCGAACTGCTGCGCCACAAACGCATCTGGTGCGACGTGCTGCTGGCGAGCCTCGCCATCCAACTGGTCGGCCTGGCCACGCCACTCTTCACCCAGGTCATCATCGACAAAGTCATCGCCCACCATTCGGAGAGCACGCTCATCGTGCTCGGCGTGGCGCTGGTGGTGTTCATGCTGTTCACCTGCGGCATGAGCTGGCTGCGCCAATATCTGGTGCTGCACACCGGCAGTCGCATTGATGCCGTGCTGGGCGAGAAGGTACTCAAGCACCTGTTGCACCTGCCGCTGCCGTACTTTGAGGCACGACCGACCGGCACGTTGGTGGCCCGGCTGCATGGCGTGGAACAACTGCGCGAATTCATCTCCGGTGCGGCGGTGAGTCTGGTACTCGACCTCCCCTTTTTGCTCATCTTCTTGGCGGTGATGTTCTCCTACAGTTGGCAACTCACCCTCATCGCGCTGGGCATCATGGCTGTGATCGTTGCCGCCAGCCTGCTCATGGTGCCCATCTTCCGTGAGCGGCTGGACAAGCAGTTCCTGCTCGGCGCGCGCAACCAAGCCTTCCTCACCGAATACCTGGCCGGCATGGCCACGGTGAAATCGCTGCAATTGGAGCCGGACGTCGGCAAGCGCTACGGCACCTACCTGGCCCAGTACCTCTCGGCAGGCTTTGCCACCAAGCAGGTGGGCAACACCTACAACGTCGTCGCCAACGGGCTGGAACAGGTGATGACGCTCTCCATCCTCATCGTCGGTGCCTGGCTGGTGATGCGGCCCGAAGCGGGCATGACGGTCGGCATGCTGGTGGCCTTCCAGATGTTCGCCAGCCGCATGAGCCAACCGCTGCTGCGTCTGGTCGGTCTGTGGCAGGAATTCCAGCAGGCCAGTATTTCCGTCAAACGGCTGGGCGACATCCTGGATATGCCGCAAGAGCCCTTCACACTCACCCCGCAACGCGCTGCGGGCGGCGAAGGCCGCATCGACATCCGCGACGTGGGCTTCCGTTACTCCGCGCAGCACCCCTGGCTCTACCGCAACCTGAGCCTCGCCTCCCCACCGGCAAGCTCACCGTGCTGATGGGCCCCAGCGGTTGCGGCAAAAGCACGTTGGCCAAGCTGATGCAAGGCTTTTACTGGCCGCAGGAAGGGCAGATCACCCTGGACGGGCGCGACATCCGGCAACTGGCCGCCAACGAACTGCGCGCCACCTTCGGCGTGGTGCCGCAGGAAACGGTGCTGTTCTCCGGCACTATCTACGACAACCTCTCCATGGCCCACCCGCATGCCAGTTTCGAGGACGTGATCGCCGCGTGCCAAGCGGCAGAAATTCACGAAGTCATCGAAAAACTGCCGCAGAGCTACCAGACCGAGATCGGCGAGCGCGGCACGGGGCTATCTGGCGGGCAGCGCCAGCGCATAGCCATTGCCCGCGCTCTGCTCAAGCGCCCCAAGGTGCTGATCTTCGACGAGGCGATTTCCAATCTGGATCAGCAGACTGCCGAGCATTTTGCACAGACCATCAATCGCCTCAAGGGCAAGGTGACGATGATCTTCATCACGCACCAGTTACCGAAGGGCTTGCAGGTGGATGAGGTGGTGAATATGGGGCAGCATGCCATGCACATGAGCTTGGTGAAGGACGAAACATGAGCAGCGGAAACCAGCACAGCAATCGTTCGCGGGGAAGGCACTGGATAGTTTATATGTTGGTGGGGCTGTCAATAGCCAGTGGTTATGCCTTCTGGGAATTTCAGCCCACAAAAAGTCAATTGTTTGGCTTTCAGCCGCCAGGAATGAATTTGGCGCAACATACCCCGAAAGATGTTATTGGTGACCTTGGCGGAATGAAGGTCCGCATCCCTCGGCACTATGCAGAATATGTGGAATACGACGACGATCCTGGATTTGGAGAAAAACGTAAAGAATCCATCCCCGAACGCAATTTCAAATCGAAACTGCGCAGTTTCGGAATGAATGCACGCTTCCCGGATATGAAGGGATTGGAAACCATAGAACTGAAAGAAGCCCGTCGAAACTACCGGCTTAAACCAGAAAACCCGTGGATCGACATTGGCATCAATGCGGGGAGTATATATCCAGGCATGGGCGCTAATGCAAATAGCGGGCTTGCAAAGAAATTGTGGGAGAAAAGTGAATATTGGTTTGCAAATTATGAACGCGCACCTCGAATGGATACGGTCGGGTTGGATGCGTATGTTGTCGCTGGTGCCGATCCACGCACTGGCAAACCTGCCCGTGAAAGCGACTCAACAGACGATATTTACATACATAAAACAACAAGCCATGTCGACACTTTCATCTCCTGCGGAAGAACTTCAGTACCTGGCGGCGTTGCGACATGTCATATGCATTTTGGACTTGAGCCAAAAGCAAAGGTGAGAATTGATGCGGGGTTCAGTCCAGCGCTACTGCCTAAGTGGCACTCCATTCGCAACTCTGTTTCCGAGCTGATTTATAGCTTTGAAGTAAGAAGCGCAGCAGAAGAATAACCACTGTATCTCCCATTTCAACTTCCAAGGAAAGACGCGATGCCGCAAACAGTTACATCGTCTCAACTTCGATCACTTCAACAGTCCGTCCAAACTAGAGGGGCTGCAGCGGCAGCTGATGCATACAGCTCACTTTATGCTCAAGGATATAACTATGCCGGTTGGGCCGAAGGTGTTGCAAGAGGCGATTCGTTTGCGGGAAATGCTGCACTGAAATATCTGCAAGAAACTGCCATCATGGGGATGGGCGGCGATCAGTGTAGAAATCTGACTCCGGCGCAAATCGAAAAAATTCGTACTGACATGGCGGAAAGGACTCTCAAAGAATATGAGCTAATTGCGAACGAAAATAACGGAGAGTTGAATCGAGATCTGACCTATAAAGAAACAAAAAAATCCATGAAGATGTCTTCAAGGACAACGGCCTCGAATTAGACAGCTGGACGCTCGATACCCCCATGGAGATAGTCTTGGAGAGGTCAGGTGATGAGGCGGTTGAGCGCCTCTGGGAGAAATTACGCGACATCGGCGGCGATGGCGTCGATGCGATGGAAATAAACCAGCGACTTATTGAGCTGATGGATTTTTATCGTGATCAGATCCCGGAAATGCGGGACAGAATCGACAAATGGAGGCGGCATTTTGATGACTTTTCCGAGAAGTGGGATATCGTAACTGATACTTGGAAGAATCATTTTCATGATTTGTCAAAGAACATCAAAGACTGGTGGGACCGCGCCAAAACCTGGACCTGGCCGCGCGACCCCCTCATCCTGGACCTGGACGGCGACGGCCTGGAGACAGTGGGCCTGGCCAGCAACGTCTATTTCGACCACGACGGCGATGGCGTTCTCACCAAAACCGGCTGGGCCGGAAAGGACGACGCGCTCCTGGTCTGGGACCGCAACGCCAACGGCAGCATCGACACCG
>NZ_JASGDA010000074.1:0-55665 GCF_047607405.1 Acidovorax sp.
CGGTGGAGATGTTCGAGCGCATCGAGGTGCTGCGCGGCCCGAACGTGCTGCTGTCGGGCATGCCGCCGGCCTCCAGCGTGGCGGGCACCGTCAACATGGTGACCAAGCGCGCGCTGCCGCAGACCGTCGCCGACCTGACGCTGACCTACGGCACGCATTCCTACTTCCAGGCGCATGCCGACGTGGGCAAGCGCTTCGGCGACGAGAAGCGCCTGGGCATCCGCTTCAACGGCGTGTATGGCAACGGCGAGATGGGCGCCAAGGACGAGAAGCAAAAGCGCCAGGTGGGCGCGCTGGCGCTGGACTACCTGGGCGACCGCGCCCGCTTCTCGCTGGACCTGTACAACAGCGTCAACAAGATCGAGAACGGCAGCCCCGGCATGTTCAACTTCACGGGCAACGCGGCGATCCCCGGCGTGGGCTACCTGCTGGCGCCGCCCGACGGCGACACCAATATGTTCCGTGGCACCCACGGCAAGTACGCCAACAGCGGCGCGCTGGCCCGCGCCGAGTTCGACTTCACGCCCCACTGGCAGGGCTACCTGGCGCTGGGCGGCTCCGAGGCCGAGGGCCAGGGCCTGCTGTTCGGCACCCGCGCCATCGTCACCGGCGCGGACGGCACCACGCGCGGCGCCATCTACAACGTACACACCCAATCCGAGCGCCGCACGGCCGAGACGGGCGTGATCGGCAAGTTCGACACCGGCAGCGTGCAGCACCGCCTGCAACTGTCGGCCAACGTGCTCAAGCACAAGGAAGGCTCGTACAACACGGCCTGCAACTACTGCTACACCACCAACATGTACGACCCGGTGACGCCCACCTTCCCGGCTGCGCCCACCTTCGGCACCTACACCACCCAGAACGAGTACCGCTCGCTCGCCATCGCCGACACCATGGGCTTCGCGGGCGAGAAGGTGCTGCTGACCGTGGGCGGGCGCCACCAGACCGTGGCAACCCCCGTGGTCAGCGGCGCGGCATCCAGCTACAGCGAAAGCCGCTTCTCGCCCATGGTCGCCGCCGTGGTGCGCCCCTGGGGCGACAACGTCTCGCTGTTCGGCAACTACACCGAAGGGCTGGAGCCGGGCCAGACCGTGGGCGCGGGCTACGCCAACGCCGGCGAGTCCCTGCCGCCCAGGCAGACCCAGCAGATGGAGCTGGGCGTGAAGCTGCAGACCGGCGCGCTCACGCACACCTTCAGCGCCTATGAGATCAAGCGCCCGTCCTTCGTCACCAACAGCGCCAACTCCCTGGTGGACGACGGCGAGCAGCGCCTGCGCGGCCTGGAGTGGAGCCTGTACGGCCAGGTGGCGCAGACCGTGTCGCTGCTGGGCGGCATCACCCACATCAAGTCCGAGCAGCGCAACACCGGCAAGGACACCTACGGCACGCCCGAATGGCGCGTGCGCATCGGCGCGGACTGGCAGACGCCCGTGCAGGGCCTGAAAGTGGGCGGCCGCGTGATCTACACCGGTGCGCAGTGGGCCAACTCGGCCAACACCCTCCGCGTGCCGTCCTGGCACCGCCTGGACCTGAACGCCAGCTACGCCACCCGGTTCGGCGCCACGCCCGTGCGCTTCAACGCCAGCGTGGAAAACGTGGCCGACAAGAACTACTGGATCGGCACCTTCGCCGACGGCTTCGTGATGCCCGGCGCGGGGCGCACGTTCCGGCTCTCGACCACCATCTCGTTCTGATACCGGCATACGCCACAGACAAAGGGCCCGTCGCATGACGGGCCCTTTTGCTTCTGTTTTGATAGCTGCTTGCGCTTGCTGCATAAGCGCTGGAGGCCAATTTGACTCATATTTTTCGCAAGCCCTGTGCCGCCTTCGCCAAGGCGGTGATGCGCGCCCAGTCGCCCGCGCGCACCGCGTCGGCGGGCGTGAGCCACGAGCCGCCCACGCAGTACACGTTGGGCAGCGCCAGGTAGCCGGGCGCCGTGGCGCTGGTGATGCCGCCCGTGGGGCAGAAGCCCACCCCGCCGAACGGGCTGGCCCACGCCTTGAGCAGCGCAACGCCGCCCACGGCCTCGGCCGGGAACAGCTTGAGGAACGAGAACCCGTCCGCCAGCGCCGCCATGATCTCGCTGGACGTGGCCACGCCGGGCAGCAGCGGCAGGCCCAGCGCCTTGCAGGCCGAACCCACCTCTGGCGTGTAGCCGGGGCTCACGGCAAAGCGCGCCCCGGCCTCGCTGGCACGGCGGGCGTCGTCGGCATGGAGCACCGTGCCCACGCCCACCACGGCCTCGGGCAACTGGCGCGCTATGGCTTCGATGGCGGGCAGCGCGGCGGCGGTGCGCAGCGTCACTTCCAGCACGCGCACGCCGCCTGCCAGCAGGGCCTCGGCCAGTGGCAGCGCGTCTTCCACGCGGTCGATCACGATGACGGGGATCACCGGGCCGTGGCGGGCGATGTCGAGGGGATTCACAGCCATGTGCAGGCTCCCTGTTCGGCGCCGCCCGCATGGCGGCGAAAGTTGTGGAAAAGCTCGCGGCCAAAGCCAGTCTGCGCGGGGTGGCTATAAGGCGCAGGTTCGCGCGCGGCCCATTCGGCCTCATCGACCAGCACGTCCAGCGTGCCCGCCACGGCGTCCACGCGCACCACGTCGCCGTCGCGCACCTTGGCCAGCGGCCCGCCCGCCAGCGCCTCGGGCGTGACGTGGATGGCGGCGGGCACCTTGCCCGACGCGCCGCTCATGCGCCCATCGGTCACCAGCGCCACCCGCAGGCCCTGGTTCTGCAGCACGGCCAGCGGGGGCGTGAGCTTGTGCAGTTCGGGCATGCCGTTGGCCTGCGGCCCCTGGAAGCGCACCACGGCCACCATGTCGCCCTGCAGTTCGCCAGCGGCGAAGGCGGCGAGCAGCGCCTCTTGCGAATCGAACACCCGCGCCGGGGCCTGCACCACGTGGCGATCCTCCGGCACGGCGGACACCTTGATGACGGCGCGCCCCAGCCGCCCCTGCAGCAGCCGCAGCCCGCCCGTGGGCGAGAACGGGCTGCTGGCTGGGCGCAGCACCGACAGGTCGCCCGACACGGTAGGCGCGCCGCGCGCGCCCGAGGCGATGCCGCCCTCGTTCACGCTGCCTGCATCGGTGTGCATCAGGCCGCTGTTCAACAGCTCGCGCAGCACCCACGGCGGGCCGCCCGCCGCCTGGAACTGGTTCACGTCCGCGTCGCCATTCGGATAGACGCGCGCCAGCAGCGGCACGGCGCACGAGAGCTCGTCAAAGTCCGTCCAGTCGATCAGGATGCCCGCGCTGCGCGCCACCGCCACCCAGTGGATCAGGTGGTTGGTGGAGCCGCCGGTCGCCAGCAGGGCCGCCATGGCGTTGACGATGCAGCGCTCGTCCACCAGCCGCCCGATGGGCGTGAAGCGCGGGCCGCGCTGGCCGATGCCGAGCACCGTGCGCACGGCCTGTCGCGTGAAAGCCTCGCGCTCGGCCGAGCCCGGCGGCACGAAGGCCGCGCCGTGTACGTGCAGTCCCATGGCTTCGAGCAGCATCTGGTTGCTGTTGGCCGTGCCGTAGAAGGTGCAGGTGCCGGGGCTGTGGTACGCGGCGGACTCGGCCGCGAGCAGCTCGCCCCGCCCCACCAGGCCCTGCGCGTACTGCTCGCGCACCTGGGCCTTGTCCTTGTTGGGCAGGCCCGAGCCCATGGGCCCGGCGGGCACGAACACGCAGGGCAGGTGCCCGTAATGCAGCGCGCCGATGAGCAGGCCCGGCACGATCTTGTCGCAGATGCCCAGCAGCAGCACACCGTCGAACACGTCGTGCGACAACGCCACCGCCGTCGCCATGGCGATGGTGTCGCGCGAGAACAGCGACAGTTCCATGCCCGGCGTGCCCTGCGTCACGCCGTCGCACATGGCGGGCACGCCGCCCGCCACCTGCGCGGTGGCGCCGTGCCGCGCCGCCTCGTCCTTGATCAGCGCCGGGTAGCCCTGGTACGGCTGGTGGGCCGACAGCATGTCGTTGTAGGCCGTGACGATGCCGATGTGGGGCGCCCTCTCCACCGTCACCTTGAACTTTTCCGCGCCGGGCAGCGCCGCATAGGCATGGGCCAGGTTGGCGCAGCCCATGCGGTCCTGCGGGGGCTTGCGCTGGACCATGGCCTCGACACCGGCCAGGTAGGCGGCCCGCGTCTCGGCACTGCGCTGGGCGATGCGCGCCGTCACGCGCGCCACGACTGAATGCATGGGTGTCTTCCATCGTTGGGCAGGTTCTAGAATGTAACTTGATAACACCACCGGTTCAACCATGCGCCTGCACCGCCTGCCCCTGCCGCCGTCCGAGCTGGGCGAGTCGCCGTTCTGGCACCCGCTGGAACAGTCCCTTTACTGGTGTGACATCCTGGGCCGTGCCATCCACGCCTGGACACCGGCGGACGGCCAGCACCGCCAATGGCCCATGCCCAGCGAGCCCGGCTGCTGCGCCCCCGCGCCCGGCGCAAAAATCGTAATCGGGTTACGTGACGGCTTCTACCTGCTGGACACCGCCACCGGCGCCCTCGCCTGCCTGGCGCTGCTGCCCGCCCCGCACGATGCGCGCACCCTGCGCCTGAACGACGGGCGCTGCGACACGGCGGGCCGCTTCTGGGCGGGCTCCGTGATCACGCCGCGCACCGCGCCCGACGCAGCGCTGTGGCGGCTGGCGGCCAGCGGAAACGGCTACACCGTGCAGCGCATGGCGGGCGACAACTACACGGCCAACGGCCTCGCGTTCAGCCCGGACGAGCGCTTCATGTACTGGGCGAACACGCCGGAGCACCGCATCGACCGCTTCGACTTCGACGCGGCCAGCGGCGCCATCCGCAACCGCCAGCCCTGGGCGCGGTTCAGCCCCAAGGCGCAAGGCCAGCCCTACGGCGGCCGCCCCGACGGCGCGGCGGTGGACGTGGACGGCTGCTACTGGGTGGCGATGTACGAGGGCGGCTGCGTGCTGCGGCTCTCGCCCGGGGGCGAGGTGCTGCAGCGCATCGCCACGCCCGTGCAGTGCCCCACCATGGTATGCCTGGGCGGCGACGACCTGCGCACGCTGTACATCACCTCGGCGCGCGCGGGGCGGCCCGAGCCTGAGGGCGGGCTGTTCAGCACGCGCGTGCAGGCGCCGGGGCTGCCGGTCTGCTTCTTCCGGCTGAACGATGCGTAGCGGTCACTCGACCGTCACGCTCTTGGCGAGGTTTCTGGGCTTGTCCACGTCCGTCCCCCGCGCGCAGGCCGTGTGGTATGCCAGCAGTTGCAGCGGCACCACGTGCAGCAGCGGGCTCAGGGCGCCGTAGTGCTCGGGCATGCGGATCACGTGGATGCCTTCGCTGCTCTCGATGCGCGTGTCGGCATCGGCCAGCACGTAGAGCACGCCGGCGCGGGCGCGCACTTCCTGCATGTTGCTCTTGAGCTTTTCCAGCAGCGCATCGTTGGGCGCGACCGTCACCACGGGCATGCTGCTGGTCACCAGCGCCAGCGGGCCGTGCTTGAGTTCGCCCGCCGGGTACGCCTCGGCGTGGATGTAGCTGATCTCCTTGAGCTTGAGCGCGCCTTCGAGCGCAATGGGGTAGTGCAGGCCCCGGCCCAGGAACAGCGCGTTTTCCATGCGCGCGAAGTCCTCGGCCCAGCTGATGAGCTGCGGCTCCAGCGCCAGCACGGCCTGCAGGGCGACGGGCAGGTGGCGCATGGCTTTCAGGTGCGCGGCTTCCTGCTCCTCGGTCAGGCGGCCCTTGGCTTGCGCCAGCGCCAGCGTCAGCAGGAACAGGCCCGCGAGCTGCGTGGTGAACGCCTTGGTGCTGGCCACGCCGATCTCCACCCCGGCGCGGGTGATGTAGGCCAGCGCGCATTCGCGCACCATGGCGCTGGTGGCGACGTTGCAAATGGTCAGCGTGTGCCGCATGCCCAGGCCCTGCGCGTGGCGCAGCGCGGCCAGGGTGTCGGCCGTCTCGCCCGACTGGCTGATGGTGACGACCAGCGTGCGCGGGTTGGGCACGCTGGTGCGGTAGCGGTATTCGCTGGCCACCTCGACCTGGGTGGGGATGCCCGCGATGTCTTCCAGCCAGTACTTGGCCGTGCAGCCGCTGTAGTAGCTGGTGCCGCAGGCGAGGATGAGCACCGCGTCGATTTCCTTGAACACGCGCCAGGCTGCCGTGCCGTTCGCACCGTCGAACAGCTCGGGCACGATGCCTTCCACGCCTTCCAGCGTGTCGGCAATGGCGCGGGGCTGCTCGAAGATTTCCTTTTGCATGTAGTGGCGGTACGGGCCCAGTTCCGCCGCGCCGCTGTGGGCCTGCACGGTGCGCACGGGGCGTTCGGCCGGGGCCAGCGATTGGCCGCCCGGGCCGACGATCCAGTAGCGGCCCAGTTGCAAGTCCACCAAATCGCCTTCTTCCAGATAGACGATCTGATCGGTCACGCCCGCCAGGGCCATGGCGTCGCTCGCCAGGAAGTGCTCGCCCTGCCCCACGCCCAGGATCAGCGGCGAGCCCGCGCGCGCGCCCACCACGCGGTGCGGTTCGTCCTTGTGCATGACGGCGATGGCGTAGGCGCCGTGCAGTTCGGCCACGGCGGCCTGCACGGCCTCGAACAGGTCGCCGCCGTAGTGGCTGTCCACCAGGTGGGCGATGACCTCGGTGTCGGTCTGGCTCAGAAAGACATAGCCCCGGGCCTGCAGCCTGGCGCGCAGTTCTTCGTGGTTCTCGATGATGCCGTTGTGTACCAGCGCGACGCGCCCGGGCGTACCCGCCGCGTCGCCCGTGCCGTGGCTGAAATGCGGGTGCGCGTTGTGTACCGCCGGCGCGCCGTGCGTGGCCCAGCGCGTGTGGGCGATGCCGGTGGCGCCCTCCACGCGCTCGGTCTGCACCTGCTCCAGCAACTCGGCCACGCGGGCCGTGCTGCGGGCGCGCTGCAGGCCCGCCGGGCCGTGGACCGCGACGCCGCAGGAGTCGTAGCCCCGGTATTCGAGCCGCTGCAGGCCCTGCACGAGGATGGGAACGATGTTGCGCGTGGAGACTGCGCCGACGATGCCGCACATGGGTGTTGCCTTTGTCTGAGGAGAAGGAAGTGGCGCGATGGTAGGCAGGTCGCAAAATAATTTGTGCTTGAAATCCCCATTTTTTTGAACTTAAATTTCATCAATCGTCAATGAAGAAATAAAAGTTCAAAATACTGACTTATATGGAACCAATCACCCTGGACCACACCGACCTGCACCTGCTCAACCTGCTGCAAACCGACGCATCGCAGAGCAACCAGGCCCTGGCCGCGCAGGCGAACGTGTCACCGCCCACCTGCCTGCGCCGCGTGAAGCGGCTGCACGACGCGGGGCTGATCGAGCGGCAGGTCGCCATCCTGCAGCCCGACCGGCTGGCCGCGCTGCAAGGCCATGGCCTGGCCTGCATCGTCGAGGTGTCGCTGGACCGCCAGGGCGCCGAACAGCTCGACGCCTTCGAGGCCCGCGCCGTGGCCGAGCCCGCCGTGCAGCAGTGCTGGCGCGTCTCGCCGGGGCCGGACTTCGTGCTGGTGCTGCACACGCGCGACATGCCGGGCTATCTGGCGCTGTCGCAGCGGCTGTTCACGGGCGATGCCAACGTGCGCAACGTCAAGGCGTTCTTTGCGACGCGGCGGGCGAAATTTGATACAAAACTGCCTCTAGCGCTTGACTGACAAGCGCAGGCAGCTATGAAAAATATAGCAAATTGCCACTTTCTTCTCGGCAGTCTGCTGGATGTGATACCGTAATGACAATGGCTTTACATGAAGTGCCGCAACCCTCGGCACGGAGGCATCACCCATGACAGCACTGACGCGCCAAGCGCTGAACATCCGCATCCGCCCCGAAGACCGCAACCTGATCGACCGCGCAGCCAAGGCACGCGGCAAGAACCGCACCGATTTTGTGCTGGATGCCGCACGCCAGGCCGCCGAGGAGGCTTTGCTCGACCGCGCGCTGGTGGCGGTCAGCCCGCAAGCCTATGCCGCCTTTGTGGCGCGGCTGGACACCCCGCCCCAGCCGAATGAGCGCCTGCGCAAAACGATGCACACCCCCGCGCCATGGGATGCTGCATGACCCTCTCGGCCCCCGTGCCGCTGGCCCCGCAGCACGACGTGGCGGCGTTCGCATCGGGCACGGACAGTCTCGACCAGTGGCTGCAACGCCGCGCTTTGAAAAACCAGGCTACGGGCGCATCGCGCACCTTCGTGGCCTGCGATGCGCAGGGGCGCGTGATGGCGTACTACGCCCTGGCGTCCAGCGCCGTCACCCTGGATGCCGCGCCAGGGCGCTTTCGCCGCAACATGCCCGAACCGATCCCGGTGGTGGTGCTGGCGCGGCTGGCGGTACATCAACCCGTGCAGGGCGCAGGCGTGGGCCGGGCGCTGGTGCGCGATGCGGGTCAGCGCGTGCTTCAAGCGGCCGATGCCATCGGGATTCGCGGAATGATCGTGCATGCCCTGTCGCCCAATGCGCAGGCGTTTTGCGAGCGGCTTGGCTTTGAACCATCGCCGCTCGACCCGATGACGCTGATGGTCACGCTGGCTGATCTACGGGCGGCGGAGTAACTGCAGGCCACTCCACCCGCACGGTGCAGCCCTGGCCGACGGCGGCGTCCGCGCTGATCGTGCCCCCGTGGCGCTCGGCGATGGTGCGGCACAGCGCCAGGCCCGCGCCCACGCCGTCAAAGTCCGACGCGCGGTGCAGGCGCTGGAAGATGCCGAACAGCGCACCCGCGCGCGCCATGTCAAAGCCCGCGCCGTTGTCCGCCACGGTGAACGCCACGCGCCCGGGCGGCGCGGCGTCGGCCTGCACGCGGATGCTGGGCTGCGCGGTGTGCCGGGTGAACTTGGCCGCGTTGTCCAGCAATTGCGCCAGCAGCTCGCGCAGCAGGTCCGGGTCGGCGTGCAGCGTGGGCAGATCGGGGGCGATGTGCGCCACCACGCCAGGCGGCAGCACATCGGCCAGCGGCACCGGCTGCCAGCGCAGCACGGCGCGGCGGGCGCGGCTGATGGCCTGCAGGCCGTCGATCATGCGGCCCATGCGGCGGGCGGACTGGTCCATGGTGGCCAGAAAGCCCAGCGCCTCTTGCAGCGCGGGCGTGGGCGGCGCGTCCTGCAAAGCCTCTTGGACCAGCGCGCCGTAGGACGTGACGTGCCGCAGCGGCGCGCGCAGGTCGTGCGCCACGGCGCGCAGCAGGTCATCGTGGGCGGTGCGCAGGCGCTCCAGTTCGGTCATGTCTTGCTGGGGCGCTTCCAGTTGCCGATGCTCACCTGCCGCCCCCGCGCCACGCCTAAAGCGCCCGGCTCCACGTTCTTGGTGATGGTGCTGCCGCCGCCCACCGTGGCGCCCGCGCCGATGGTGACGGGCGCGACCAGCACGCAGTTGCTGCCCACGTGTACGTCGGCCTCGATCACGGTGCGGTGCTTGTTCGCGCCGTCGTAGTTGGCGGTGATGCTGCCCGCACCGTAGTTCACGCGCTCGCCCACGGTGGCGTCGCCCAGGTAGGCCAGGTGGTTGGCCTTGGCGCCGTCGGCCAGGGTGCTGTTTTTCACTTCCACGAAGTTGCCGATGTGGACCTCGCGCCCCAGTTGCGCGCCGGGGCGCAGGCGGGCGAAGGGGCCGATGAGCGCGCCCTCGCCCACGCTGGCGCCCAGCTTCTCGCCGTCGATGTGCGTGAAGGGGTGGATGACCGCGCCCGCCGCGATGGTGGCGTTGCTGATGCAGCAGTACGCGCCAATGCGCACGCCCTCGCCCAGCGCCACGCGGCCCGTGAAGATGCAGCCCACGTCGATCTCCACGTCCTGCGCGCAGACCAGTTCACCGCGCAGGTCGAACCGCGCCGGGTCGGCCAGGCGCACGCCCTGCTCCATCAGCGCCTGGGCCTGGCGCAGTTGGCAGGCGCGCTCCAGCTCGGCCAGTTGCGCGGGGCTGTTCACGCCCGCGACCTGCACCGCGTCCTGGATGCAGTGGGCGGCGACCGGCACGCCGTCCGCCACGGCCATGGCGACGATGTCGGTCAGGTAGTACTCGCCCTGGGCGTTGTCGTTGGTCAGCCGCGCCAGCCAGCCGCGCAGCAGGCGCGCGGGCACGGCCATGATGCCGCTGTAGACCTCGGCGATGGCGCGCTGGGCCTCGGTGGCGTCCTTGTGTTCCACGATGCCCTGCACCGCGCCGTCCGCGCCGCGCAGGATGCGGCCATAGCCCGTGGGGTCGGGCAGCGTGACGGTGAGCAGCGCCAGCCGCCCGCCGCCGCTGGCGTCCACCAGGGCGCGCAGCGTGTCGGGCCGGGTCAGCGGCACGTCGCCCGACAGCACCACCACCGTGCCGTCGTCGCGCAGGTGCGGCACGGCCTGCTGCACGGCGTGGCCGGTGCCGAGCTGCGGCTCCTGCCGCACGAATTTCAGGTCAAAACCGGCTCCAGCGCTTGCTGGTATTGGAGTAGCAGCTTCTACTTCTGTAGCACCATGGCCCGTGATGACGATGGCGCTGCGCGCGTTCAGGTGCGCGGCCTGGTCCAGCACGTGGTGCAGCAGGGGCCGCCCGGCCAGGCGCTGCAGCACCTTGGGCACGCGGCTTTTCATGCGCGTGCCCTTGCCTGCGGCCATGATGAGGATGTCGAGTGCGGTCATGGAGGGTTCCTGGGGGAGACGGTGGATTGTCGCCCCATCCGTCATCGCGCCTACAGCAGCGGCATCAGCGGCGGCTCCAGTTCGTAGTACTCGGCGATGCGTTCGAGCGCACGCGGGTTGAGCAGGCGCAGCCGCCCGTCCTTGAGTTCGTGCAGCCCCAGCAGCGACAGGCGGCGCAGCGTCTTGTTGGTGTGTACCAGCGACAGGCCCAGCGCGTCGGCGATGTGCTGCTGCGTGAGCGGGAACGCCACGCTGCCCTGGTCGGCCAGGCCCAGGCGGTCCAGGCGCCGGTACAGGTGCAAAAGCAGCATGGCCACGCGCTCGGTGGCGTTGCGGCGGCCCGCAGTCAGCAGGTTGTCGTCCACGTGGCGCTCCTGGTGCGCGGCCAGCCAGGTCACGTCGTAGCCCAGGCGCGGGTGCGCGCGGAACACGGCCCACAGGCTGTCGTGGTGGAAGACGCACAGCGAGCAGTCGGTCAGCGCCTCGACGCCGTGGGCGGAGTCGCCGCCGAACTCCTGCTGCAGCCCGATGAGGTCGCCGGGCAGCAGGAAGTTCAGGATCTGGCGGCGCCCGTCGCTCAAGGTCTTGTAGCGGAAGGCCCAGCCCGTGTAGAGCGTCAGCAGCCGCGTGCTGGCCTGCCCCTCGCGCACCAGCGCGAAGCCTGCGGGCACGGCCACGGCGTCGGCGCGGGCGCCCTCGATGAAGTCCAGCTGCGCGCGCTCCAGCGGCGTGAACGCCCGCGTTCTGCGCAGCCCGCAGGCCCTGCAGGCGGGGGGACAGAAGGCGGGGACGGCGGGGGGAACGGGGGCACTCATGGTGGGCGATTCTAGGGACGCGCCCACGCCCGGCGCGGGCCCTGTTGCGGCCATGCAGCACGCGCATTCCCTATGTCTTTTGACATTGCGGAGCGCCCGCCGCCCGCCTACATTGGCGCCGCTCATGGCATCACTCTCTACCGCGCTCTATGAAGTCCTCTACGTCAGCCAGCTCGCGCCCGGCATGCAGCCCGGCGTGGTGGCCGAGATCGCGGGACCCACGCGCATCGCCAATGCCGCGCTCGACATCACCGGGGTGCTGATCTTCGACGGCCAGCGCTTTTGCCAGCAGCTCGAAGGCCCGCGGAAGGCGGTGCTCAAGCTCGTCGAGCGCATCCGCAACGACGCACGCCACGTGGCCATGGAGGTGGTACACCACGGCCCGCTGCAGGACCGCCGCTTCCGGCAGTTCAGCCTGGCGTTCAGCACGCTGGAAGACGTGGACGCGCTCGCGCGGCTGGAGGCGCTGGACGGTCGCGCGGCGCTGGATGCATTCAGCGCCGTGTGCAGGGATCTGGAGTTCTAGGCACCGGCAGCACCCGCGCGAACCGGGCGATGCCCGCCGCCAGCCGCGCGGTTGGGGCGGGCGCCGCGCGGTGCCAGCGGATGGCGGCCTGGGCGCCTGCGGCATCCCAGGCTTCCACCACGGCGTGCTGGCCGGGCGCGATGGCAAGTCGCTCGCCCGCGTGCAGCACGTGGTCGGCAGTGCCGAGCGTGACCCACACGCGGCCGCTGGCCACGTGCAGCACGCCGTCCTCGCGCGGGCGCAGCGACAGCGCGCTGCCGGGCGCGACCCGCCAGCACCCGGCGGGGGCGGATTGTTGCGATTGCAGAACGCTGCGGATGGTCATGGCGGGCTCCTCGGGGACGGTGGTTGGTGCGTGAATGAAGCGCAATGGTGGCCCCGGCGCCCCGCGCAGTCCAATGAAAACGGGTTACGCTATTCATTCCGCCACCGCATCAATCCAACCCCCATGTCCAGCCCCATCCTCCGCACCCGCCCCGTCGCTGCGGGCCACTGGCGCGCCTTCCTGGCCGTGGCGCGGCATTTGAACTTCCGCGCCGCAGCCGACGAGCTGGCGCTGACCCAATCCGCCGTCAGCCGCCAGATCCAGGCGCTGGAAGACGAAGTGGGCGTGCCGCTGTTCCTGCGCCACACGCGCGCCGTGGAGCTGACCGGCGCGGGCGCGCAGTTGCAGCGCGCCGTGGCGCCCGCGCTGGAACGCATGGACGCCGCCGTGCGCCTGGTGCGCCAGACGGCGGGGCGGCGCAGCGTGGCCATCACCACCTGGGCGAGCTTTGCGTCGATGTGGCTGATCCCGCGCATGGAGGAGTTCCAGCGCGACAACCCGGGCATCGACATCCGTATCGACGCCAGCGACGTGCAGGTGGACCTGGACACGTCGGACGTGGACCTGGCGCTGCGCTACGCCCTGCCCAACGGCGCCACGGGCGGCGGCATGCGGCTGTTCGGCGAGCAACTGGCCGTGGTCGCCAGCCCCTGGCTGCTCAAGAGCAACAGCACGCCCCTGCGCACGCCCGAGGACGTGGCCCAGTTCACGCTGATCGAGGCGGGCGACGCGCACCGCACGCACTACCTGGAACACCTGAGCTGGCGCCGCTGGTTCGACACGCACGGCCTCACCAAGCTGCAGCCCGCGCGCTGGCTGTACTTCAACTACGCGCACCAGATCGCGCAGGCGGCCCTGGCCGGCCAGGGCCTGGCGCTGGCCCGCATGCCGCTGGTGGCGGACGCGCTGGCCCGGGGCGACCTGGTGGAGGTGCTGCCGGGCCACCGCATGGATTCGCCCCTGTCGTACTGGCTGCTGGTGGGGCCGCGCAGCGGCCAGCGGCCCGAGGTGCAGGCGTTCTGCGCCTGGCTGCAGGCGCAGGCCCAGGCCACGCGCGCGGCCATCGGCGATGGCCCGGCGTGATTGGATGCTTCTGTTTTAATAGCTACCTGCGCTTGCAGGATAAGCGCTGGAGGCCCATTTGACCACTATTCCGCGAGGGTGATGCGCGCGAACTTGCGCTTGCCCACCTGCACCACGTAGGTGCCTGCGGCCAGCTTCAGCCCTTTGTCGCTGACCGCGCCGCCATCCACGCGCACGCCGCCGCCGTCGATCAGGCGGCCCGCCTCGCTGGTCGAGGGCGCGAGGTTGGCCTGCTTCAGAACAGCGGCAATGCCCAGCGGCGCGCCGCCGATCTGCACTTCAGGGATTTCATCCGGCACGCCGCCCTTGCTGCGGTGGATGAAGTCCTGCTCCGCCGCCTCGGCAGCAGCCGCGCTGTGAAAGCGCGTGGTGATCTCCTTGGCCAGCATCACCTTGGCGTCCTTGGGGTTGCGCCCGCCCGCCACCTCGGCCTTGAGCGCTGCGATCTCGGCCAGGCTCTTGAACGACAGCAGGGTGAACCAGTCCCACATCAGCGTGTCGCTGATCGACAGCACCTTGGCGAACATGGTGTTCGCGTCCTCGGTGATGCCGATGTAGTTGTTCTTGGACTTGGACATCTTGTCCACGCCGTCCAGCCCCACCAGCAGCGGCATGGTCAGGATGCACTGCGGCTCCTGGCCGTATTCCTGCTGCAGGTGGCGGCCCATGAGCAGGTTGAACTTCTGGTCGGTGCCGCCCAACTCCAGGTCGCTTTTCAGCGCCACGGAGTCGTAGCCCTGCATCAGCGGGTACAGGAACTCATGCACGCTGATCGACTGGCCGGTGGAAAAGCGCTTGTGGAAGTCGTCGCGCTCCATCATGCGCGCCACGGTGTACTTGGCGGCGAGCTGGATCATGCCCGCCGCGCCCAGCGGCTCGCTCCACTCGCTGTTGTAGCGAATCTCGGTGCGCGCCGGGTCCAGCACCAGGCTGGCCTGTCGGTAGTACGTCTCGGCATTGGCCTTGATCTGCTCGGGCGTGAGCGGCGGGCGCGTGCTGTTGCGCCCCGACGGGTCGCCGATCAGGCTGGTGAAGTCGCCGATCAAAAAGATCACCTGGTGCCCCAGGTCCTGCAGCTGGCGCATCTTGTTGAGCACGACCGTGTGGCCGATGTGGATGTCCGGCGCCGTGGGGTCCAAACCGAGCTTGATGCGCAGCGGCTGGCCCGTGGCCTCGGCGCGCTGGAGCTTCTTCACCCACTCGTCGCGGGGCAGCAGCTCGTCGGCACCGCGCAGCGACACTTCGAGCGCCCGTCCTACATCATCCGACATCGAGATTGTTGTAACAGCAGATTGATTCATAAGGGTTTTGGGGGATGTCCATACAGCGTGCGCCGCTATACTCCAGCCCACACTTGCCTAGGCGGATTCTAGTGGGCCACCCCACCGGCCCGCCGCCACAGACACCGACCGCCCGCGTCTCCACAGCCTTGCCCCGCCAGCGCGCGCAGCGGGGGAGCGCCCTGGGGGCCGCACACACATTGGGGATAGACCATTGATTCACGGCTTGACCACCGCCAGTGCCGCTCTGCTTGACCGGCTGTCCCAGACGATCCAGAAACACCCTCGCCGCATCGCCGCCGCCGTGGCCGCCGTGCTGCTGACGGGCGGCGGCGGCGCCTTCGCCGTGGCCTCGCTCGCGCCCGACGCCGCCGACATGCCCGTGCGCACGGTGAGCTACCCGGTCGAATCGCTGGCCACCAACCTGCTGCCGGGCCAGTTCGACACCCCCGGCTTCTCGCTGTACCGCTCGGAGCAACTGCGCAGCAGCGACACCCCCGAATCCCTGTTCCAGCGCCTGGGTGTGGCCGACCCCGCCGCCGCCGCCTTCCTGCGCAGCGACGCCCTGGTGCGCCAGCACGTGCTGGGCCGCAGCAGCCGCAGCGTGACGGTCGAGACCACCGACGGCCACCAACTGATCCGCCTGACCGCGCGCTGGGTGGCCGACGACAGCGGCAACTTCCGCCGCCTGGTCGTGGAGCGCCAAGGCGACGCCCAGTTCGCCTCGCGCCTGGAAACCGCCCGGTTGACCACCGGCGCGCGCCTGGCGGGCGGCGTCATCCAAAGCTCGCTGTTCGCGGCGACGGACGCATCCAACATCCCCGACGCCGTGGCCGTGCAGATGGCCGAGCTGTTCTCGGGCAGCATCGACTTTCGCCGCTCGCTGCGCAAGGGCGACCGCTTCTCGGTGGTCTATGAGACGCGCGAGGCCGACGGCGAGCCGCTGTCCACGGGCCGCGTGCTGAGCGCCGAGTTCGTCAACGGCGGCAAGACACACCAGGCCCTGTGGTTCCAGGAGTCCGCCGCCAGCAAGGGCGCGTACTACACCCTCGACGGCGAAAGCATGCGCCGCGCCTACCTCGCCTCGCCGGTCGAGTTCTCGCGCGTGACCAGCGGCTTCAAGATGCGCATGCACCCCATTTTGCAAACCTGGCGCGCCCACCTGGGCACCGACTTCGCCGCGCCCACGGGCACGGCAGTGCGCACCGTGGGTGACGGCGTGGTGGAGTTCGCCGGCGTGCAGAACGGCTACGGCAACGTGGTCTTCGTCAAGCACCGCAACCAGCACGTCACCGTCTATGCCCACCTGAGCCGCATCGACGTGCGCCAGGGCCAGTCGGTCGAGCAAGGCCAGACGTTGGGCGCCGTGGGCTCCACCGGCTGGGCCACGGGGCCGCACCTGCACTTCGAGTTCCGCGTGAACGGCGTACACCAGGACCCGATGGGCATCGTGGCGTCCAGCGAAGCCGGTGCGCCCATCTCGGCCGCCGCCCGCCCGGCGTTCGAGCGCCTGGCCGCGAACATGCGCGTGCAGCTCTCCGCCGCCGCATCCATTGAGCAGGCCAGCGCGGAGTAAAGAAAAGAAGCCCGGCCCGTGTCAGAGCTGTACATCGGCCTGATGTCGGGCACCTCGCTCGACGGCATCGACGGGGTGCTGGCCGATTTCTCCGGCCCCCGCATGCGGGTCACGCACCATGCCAGCGCGCCCTTCGCGCCAGAACTGCGCGCCGAACTGCTGGCGCTCAACACCCCGGACGGCAACGAACTGCACCGCGCCGCCCTGGCAGGCAACGCGCTGTCGCGGGCCTACGCCGAGGTAGTACGTGCCCTGCTGGCGCGCAGCGGCCAGCCAGCAGCCGCCATCCGCGCCATCGGCGCGCACGGGCAGACCGTGCGCCACCGCCCGCAGGAATTCGACGGCACAGGCTACACCCTGCAACTGGGCAACCCCGCGCTGCTGGCGGAGTTGACGGGCATCACCACGGTGGCGGACTTTCGCAGCCGCGACGTGGCTGCGGGCGGCCAGGGTGCGCCGCTGGTGCCCGCCTTTCACCAGGGCGTGTTCGGCAGAGCGGGCGAAACCGTGCTGGTGCTCAACATCGGCGGCATCTCCAACCTCAGCGTGCTGGGTGCCGATGGCTGCGTGCTGGGCTTCGACTGCGGCCCCGGCAACGCCCTCATGGACCACTGGTGCCAGCAGCACACGGGCCAGCCCTACGACGCGGGCGGCGCCTGGGCCGCCACCGGCCAGGTGCTGCCGGGCCTGCTGGCCGCGATGCTGGCCGAGCCCTTTCTGCACAAGCCGCCGCCCAAGAGCACGGGGCGCGACCTGTTCAACCCCGGCTGGCTTTCCAGCCATCTTCAGCGCTGCGAACCGGCCCGGCCTGAAGACGTGCAGGCTACATTGGTCGAATTGACCTCTAGCGCTTGTGCAGCAAGTGCGAGCAGCTATCAAAAGAATAGTATGACGTTGGCCGTGTGCGGCGGCGGTGCGCTCAACACTTACCTCATGGCACGGCTGCAGGCGGCCTGCCCCGCGCTGCGGGTGACGGCCACCGACGCCTTGGGCCTGCCTGCGCTGCAGGTCGAGGCCGCAGCGTTCGCCTGGCTGGCGCGGCAAACGCTGTGCGGACTGCCGGGCAACCTGCCCAGCGTCACGGGCGCCGCAGGCCCCCGGGTGCTGGGCGCGGTCTATCCGCCCAACCCAACGCCAGCGGGATGAATCAAAAAGAAAACCGCCCGAAGGCGGCTTGCAGGATGCCGTTGCAGGCTCAAGCCGAAAAGCTGGAGCCGCAGCCGCAGGTGGTGGTGGCGTTGGGGTTCTTGATGACGAACTGCGCGCCCTGCAGGTCTTCCTTGTAGTCGATCTCGGCACCCACGAGGTACTGGTAGCTCATGGCGTCGATGAGCAGCGACACGCCGTTCTTGGTCATGGTCGTGTCGTCCTCGTTGGTGATCTCGTCGAAGGTAAAGCCGTACTGGAAGCCCGAGCAGCCGCCGCCCTGCACGAACACGCGCAGCTTCAGGTCGGGGTTGCCCTCTTCGGCGATCAGGTCCGCCACCTTGGCAGCCGCGCTGTCGGTGAACAGAATGGGGGCGGGCATTTCTTCGGTGGTGGTGACGTTTTCGGCGACTGCGCTCATGGGGGAATCCTTCGGGTTCAGGGTTTGCGGGGAATGGTACTGCAGACGCCCCGCGAATTCAGTCACTGGCCGTTTGACGCCAGTTTCAGTGGGGGCTTTGGGTCCACCAGCACGGCGGTCGGGCACATCTGGCCCGCGATCACGGCGCCCTGGTGCATCTCCAGCGCCTTGTAGTGGACGTTGCCGGTGATCCTGGCCTTGGGCTGCAGCTCCAGCACCTCGGCGGCATGCACGGGGCCGACCACCTCGCCGCTGACGATGACGTGATCGGCATGCACGGCACCCTCGACCCGGGCGCTCTCGGAGATCACGAGAATGCTGGGCTGGTCTGCGGCGGCGCGGATGTCGCCCACCACTTCGCCGTCGATGCGCATGCCTTCGGCGAAATGCACCTGCCCCTCGATCCGGGTGCCCTGCGCGACCAGGCTCTTGATGGGGGGCTGCTTCTTGCGGGAAAACATAGGGCTGACTCCTCTGGATATTTATCTGTTCATTCGATGGCCATGGCCTGCGATGCACGCACCGCCGTGCCTTCGAGCACGCGGGCGGTCACGGTCTTGACCACGGCACCGGGCGGTAGATCGAGCACGCCCTCCATCCGCCGGTACTGCTTGAACTGCAGCGGCTGGCCCTGCGGCGGCTGGGTCTGCGTCCAGGGGCGGCCGTCCTGGGTACCCGTGAGCACCAGTTCCAGCCGTCCGCTGAACTCGGGGGCGTTGCGCTGGGCCTGGATCACCAGCACCTGCCAGCGCAGCTGCATGCCCGCCAGCACCTCGGCCTGCAGGCCACGGATCGCCAGGCCGTCCGTCTTGGCGACCGGGATCAGTTTCTCGAAAAAGCCCAGGTCTTCGCGCAGGCTGCGGTTGTCCGCCTCCAGTTGCCGCACCTGCGCCATCAATCGCTCCTTGGCGGCACGCTCGGCCACCAGCAGGCTCTCGGCGGAGCTGGCCACGTTCTGCTGCCCCCGGCCCTCGTCCTTGAGCCGCGCCAGTTCCGCGCGCAGCCGCAGCAGTTCGTCGCGCGAGACGGAGTCCAGGCCGGCGATCGACTTGCCGAACTCGAAGGCCCACAGCGCGACGGCCGCGCAAAAACCCAGCACCACCGCCAGCACCAGCCAGCGCACCGGCCAGGGCAAGGCGCTGCGCACCGCCACGCGCGGCGCGCTGATGGTCAGGCGGCGGCGCAGCAGGCGAAGGCGCATGGCTTCAAAGGGCGAAAGAACATACTGTGTGGATCACGGAAAAAGAGCGCACCATAACGAAAAAACCGCCCGGAGGCGGTTTTTGTCTGTAACGCAATTGAACAAGCTTAACGCTTGGAGAACTGCTTGGCACGGCGTGCGGAGTGCAGACCGACCTTCTTGCGCTCGACTTCACGCGCATCGCGCGTCACGAAGCCAGCCTGGCTCAACACGGACTTCAGCGTTGCGTCGTAGTCGATCAGGGCACGGGTGATGCCGTGGCGGGCTGCGCCTGCCTGGCCGGATTCACCGCCGCCGTGGACGTTGATCTGGATGTCGAAGGTTTCGACATGGTTGGTCAGCACCAGGGGCTGCTTGGCAATCATGATCGAGGTTTCGCGACCGAAGTAGGACTGGATGTCCTTGCCGTTCACCGTGATCTTGCCGGAGCCTTTTTTCAGAAACACGCGGGCGACGCTGGATTTGCGACGGCCGGTGCCATTGTTCCATTCACCAATCATCTCAAGGCTCCTTAGATTGCAAGCAGCTTGGGCTGCTGCGCGGTGTGGGGATGCTCTGCACCGCCGTACACCTTGAGTTTCTTGATCATCGCGTAGCCGAGGGGGCCCTTGGGCAGCATGCCCTTGACGGCCTTCTCCAGCGCGCGGCCGGGGTGCTTGGCTTGCAGATCGCGGAAGTTCGTCGCCGTGATGCCGCCGGGGTAGCCCGAATGGCGGTAGTACACCTTGTCCAGGGACTTGGTGCCGGTGACCTTGAGCTTGGCTGCGTTGATGATGACGATGAAATCGCCGGTATCGACGTGAGGCGTGTAAATGGCCTTGTGTTTGCCGCGCAGACGGAGAGCAACTTCGCTGGCTACTCGTCCGAGGACCTTGTCGGTCGCGTCAATCACAAACCACTCGTGGACGACCTCAGCGGGCTTTGCGCTGAAAGTGGACATGAGTTTCTCTTTTCTTCAAGAGGGGTTTGGCGGTCCTTTTCCACGGTCGGTGCTTTTCTGGTGAAAGCCTCTTAGGTGGCGTTGAGTGCTTCGCCGCGGGACCAAAACGCTGCGAAGCCGACGATTATACGAAGTTACCGACCCAGGCGGCAAGCCCGGTCAGTTGAGGCCCTGGCGGCGGCGCTGCTCCTCGGCCTCGTACTTGCGGCGGTTTTCCACACAGATGGGTTGGCTGGCCTGTGCGGGCTTTTGGCATTCCTGGTGGATGCACATGGGCCGCACAAGGAAACTGGCGTCCGCGCAGACCTCCTGCGGGGACGGCAAGCGGGGAGCCACAGGGCGGGCCTTGGGCTCGGCCACCACGGGCGGCGGCGGGGGCGGCGGCGGCTCCTCGTGGACCGCTGCGGGCGCGGGCGGGGATTCGGTCACCACGCGCTTGGCGGGCGGTACCCGGGGCGCGGGGCGCGGCACCGACGCCGTGGCATACGCTGGATCGGGCGGCGCGGATGCCGCGCTGGTCGGCGCGTCGGCAACAACCGCCACGGGCGCGGGCGCGCTGGCGGCAGGCTCCGGCGGCACTGCTGCTTGCGCTGCGGAGGCCGGGGCCTGCGGCTCGGCCAGTTCCGTGATGATGTCGTCGTCCTGTGCCGCCTTGCCGCCCTGCGCCCAGCGCAGCCCTGCGCCCGCAGCCACCACCGCGAAGGCCGCCACGGCGAACCAGGCTGCCATCGGCACGCGTTTCTTGCCCGACTTGGCGGACTTGGCGGGCGGGCTGCGGCGACTCCCGCTCCCCACCGTGCCGTTGGCGGTGCTTCGCGCCTGCACGCGGCGGCTCTCCAGCTCCGGCTCCTGGTGGTGCTCGGAGTCATCGAATGCCACGGTGTCGCCCGCATCCTCCGCCACGGTGTCCGGACCGGCCATCATCACCGTGTCGCCGCCAAGGTCCACGGGTTCGGGGGCATCCGGCGCAGTGCCGTCCTGCATCGCCGCTGACAGCGGCACCGAGGTCAAATCGACCAGCGGCGTGACGAAGCCCTGGCCCTGCCCGCCGTCCGGCTCGACCCAGATGCTCCCCAGGTCCGCCCGGAAGTCGAAGTGCTCGACCCCTTCCGGCGGCGTGGTCATGTCCATGAGCTGCAGGAAGGCGTCGATGTTCTGCGGCCGGTCCTCGGGCCTGAGCGACAGCGACTGCGAAATGGCCGTGACGAAGGACGCCGAATACTCGACGCCGAACTGGCGCTTGACCGTGCGCGCCACGCGCGAGAACGGCACCATGCGGTCGCGGATGGAGCGCAGCGTGGCGGGCAGCGGCGTATCGTTGCACAGGCAGCCATGCACCACGGCGGCCAGCGAGTACAGGTCGCTCCACGGGCCCTGGCGCAGTTCCTCGTCGCCGTCGGAATACTGCTCGATGGGCGCGTAGTTCACCTTCAGCACCGCCGTGTGCTTGCGGTCCTGGTCGTTGATGGCGTGCCGCGCAGCGCCCAGGTCCAGCAGCACGGGCGGGCCGTTGTCCTGCAGAAAGATGTTGTCGGGCGAGATGTCGCGGTGCAGCGTCTTGCCGTCGTGCAGCACGCGCAGGGCGCCCAGCACGGACCACAGCAGCTTGCGCAGCCAGGCCTCGGGCGGGGGCGTGCGCATCTGGGCGCGGGCCTGCTTGAAGGTCATGCCGGTGTACAGCGGCATGACCATGTAGGCGGTGCCGTTGGCCTCCCAGAAGCGGAAGACCTTGACCAGCGAGGGATGGTCGAACTGCGCCAGCAGGCGCGCCTCGCCCACGAAGGAGTCCAGCCCGGCCTGGAAGGTCTGCTGGTCCGACGAGGAGCGCACCCACAGCGACTGCCCCTGCGCGCGGCCCGCCAGCGCCGAGGGCATGTATTCCTTGATGGCCACGGGCCGGTGCAGGGAATGGTCGAAAGCCTTATAGACCATGCCGAAGCCGCCCACGCCGAGCAGCGCCAGGATCTCGAACTCGGCGAGGCGGGCGCCCACAGGCAGCGCATCCATGTGGCTGATGCCTGGGGAAGAAGCTGGACTGGGGCTGGCGGTCATGGTGCAAAAAAACGCTGGGCGTGCGGGATTGCGATGGCGTCAACGGGGTCCTGCGCCGGGAGAGAGCAATCATGGGGCATGGCAGACCCTGCAGCGGCAGCAAAAGACTCTCTGCCTGCCAAAAACATCACGACCCCGCGCGCGGACAGCCGCATTGTGCCTGCATCTGCGGCCCGGGCGCACACAGGCGCAGTCGTTACCATTGGGCCACTATGTTCAGCTACCGCCACGCCTTCCATGCAGGCAACCATGCCGACGTGCTCAAGCACACCGTGCTCATTGCCGCCCTGCAGCACCTGACCGAGAAAGATGCGGCCCTGACCGTGCTGGACACCCACGCGGGCGCGGGCCTGTACCGGCTGGACGGCGACTACGCCAGCACCAGCGGCGAGGCGGCGGACGGCATCGCGCGCCTTTTCGCCCCGGGCGTTCCGCCCCTGGCCCCCGCCCTGCAAGCCTATGTGGACATGGTGCGCGCCTTCAACCAGGGCAGCGCGCTGCGGGTGTACCCGGGCTCGCCCTTCATCGCCCAGCGGCTGCTGCGCGGGCACGACAAGCTGAAGCTGTTCGAGCTGCACCCCACGGACCTGCGCTCGCTGGCGGGCAACGTGGCGCAACTGGAAGCGGGCCGCCAGGTGGCCGTGCTGCACGAGGACGGCTTCGAGGGCATCAAGAAATTTTTGCCCCCACCGGCCCGCCGCGCCCTTGTGCTGTGCGACCCCAGCTATGAAATCAAGAGCGACTATGCCAAGGTGCTGGACCTGGCGACGGATTCGCTCAAGCGCTTTGCCACGGGCACCTATGCGTTCTGGTACCCGATCATCCCGCGCCCCGAGGCACACGACCTGCCCCGCCGCCTGAAGACGCTGGCGACCAAGGCGGGCAAGGGCTGGCTGCACGCCACGCTGACGGTGAAGTCCAGCAAGGTCACCCCCGACGCCAAGCGCCCGGGCCTGCCCGCCAGCGGCATGTTCCTGATCAACCCGCCGTTCACACTGAAAGAGGCCCTGAAAACCGCCCTGCCGCAGATGGCGGAGCTGCTGGCGCAGGACCGGAACGCGGCGCACACGCTCGAATCGGGCGGGTGATGCCGCTCAGGGCGCGGGGCAGTCGCGCTCGCCCTCGTCCAGCGTGAACAGCTCCACGGGCTTCAGGCCCAGCCCCGCCATGCCCAGCGCTTCGGCTGCGCCCCGGCTCAGGTCGATGACGCGGTTGCGCACGTGCGGCCCGCGGTCGTTGATGCGCACCACCACCGTGCGCCCCGTGGCCCGGCTGCGCACGCACACGCGCGAGCCGAAGGGCAGCGTGGGGTGCGCGGCAGTCAGCGCCATCATGTCGAACAGCTCGCCGCTGGCCGTGCGCCGCTTGTGGAAGCGCGCGCCGTACCACGACGCGATGCCGACCTCGTCCGCCTCGGGCGCCAGGCGGGTGGCGGGCGCCTCGTCGGCGGGCGGCGGGTCGATCAGCATGGCTTCGCCGCGCGGGCTCAACAGATCAGGCGCCAGGGCATCGGGCTCGGCCACCAGGCCCCGCTGCGCGCACGCCGCACTGCACAGCGCCAAGGCCAGCAGCGCCACAGTCGCCCCGCTGCGCATCGGTCAGATGCCCAGGCGGCGGCAGATCTCCAGCGTCGCCGCGCTCTGGTTCATGGTGTAGAAGTGCAGCGCGGGCACGCCGGCGCTGCGCAGCCGGTCGCACAGGTCGGTCACCACATCCAGGCCGAAGGACTTGATGCTGGCCGTGTCGTCACCGAAGGACTGCAGGCGCAGGCGGATCCAGCGCGGAATCTCCGCGCCGCAGGCGTCCGAGAAGCGCATGAGCTGCGTGGAGCTGGCAATGGGCATGATGCCCGGCACCACCGGCACGTCGGCGCCCAGGCGCTGACTGTCTTCCACGAAGCGCAAGTACGCATCGGCGTTGTAGAAGTACTGGGTGATGGCGGAGTCCGCCCCGGCCCGCACCTTGGCCACGTAGGCTTTCAGGTCAGACTCGGGCGAGCGGGCCTGGGGGTGAACCTCGGGGTAGGCGGCCACCTCGATGCGGAAGTCGCGGCCCGTTTCGGCGCGGATGAAGGCCACCAGGTCGCTGGCGTACTGGAACTCGCCGCCCGCGCCGTAGCCGCTGGGCAGGTCGCCGCGCAGCGCCACCAGGCGCTTGACGCCCATGGCCTTGAGCTGGGCGAGCTGCTCGCGCACCGACTGGCGCGTGGCGCCGATGCACGAGAAGTGCGACGCGGCGCCCACGCCTTCGGACAGGATCTCGCGCACGGTGCCGAAGGTGCCCTCTTGCGTGGAGCCGCCCGCGCCGTAGGTCACGGAACAAAAATCGGGCTTGAGCGCATAGAGCTGCTGGCGCGCGGCGCGCAGCTTGTCGGCGCCCTCGGGCGTCTTGGGCGGAAAGAATTCGAGGCTGACCGGAAAGCCGGTGCCCTCGTGCGTGCTGGCGGCGTTCATTGCGCAGCCCTCCTTGCATGGATGAAGAATTCGCGGTTGCCGTCGCCGCCCTCGATGGCGCTGGGTAGCCAGGCGGCCACGGCCAATCCGTTGTCGGCGCAGCAGGCGCGGATGCGCTGCTCCACCACAGCGTACAGCGATGCGTCGCGCACGATGCCGCCCTTGCCCACCTGGCCGGGCTGCAGCTCGAACTGCGGCTTGACCAGCATGAGCAGCGCGCCGCCGCTCTTGAGCAGCGGCACCAGCGCGGGCAGCACCAGGGTGAGCGAGATGAAGGACAGGTCGCCGGTGACGAGGTCGAACGCAGGCGGGATGTCCACGTCCTCGCGCCCCGCGCGGCGGCGGCGTTCAGTGGGCAGCGTGCCTTCGGTGCGGGCGCGGTCCCGGGCGGCGCGCTCGGCCTTGAAGGCTTCCACGTCCTGCTCGCGGGCGTCGTCGCTGTCGTCGTAGTCGTCGCCCACCTCGCCGCCGTTGCGCATCCAGGCGTAGGGGGCGACGGGCTGGGTGTCGTTGTCCTCGGCATCGGTCTCGACGCGTTCGGACAGCGCCTCCTCGCAGGCTTCGCGCAGGGATTCCGCCGTCATGGCGCGGGCGTTGAGCCCTTCCACGCCGATCACGCGCGGGTCGGCGCAGAGGCGCTCGTGCAACTGGCCGTGGCCCACGTCCACGCCGACCACCTGCGCGGCGCCGTGCTGCAGCAGGCAGTCGGTGAAGCCGCCGGTGCTCTGGCCCACGTCCAGGCAGCGCCAGCCCGCCACGGCGAGCCCGGTGGCGGCGAGCGCGCCTTCGAGCTTGAGCCCGCCGCGCGAGAGGTACTTGGCCTCGGCGCCGTCGAGCAGTTGCACCTCGGCGATGTCCGGAATGTCGTCGCCGTTCTTGGCGACCTGCTGCCAGGGCATGCCGGGCGCCAGGCGCCATTGCACGCCCGCAGCGATGAGCCGCTGGGCCTGCGACCGCGTGGCCGCATGGCCGCGCTCCACCAAAAAAACATCCGCGCGCATGGCGCTCATCCTTTATGCATCAAATTGGCTTCTAGCGCTTATGCAGCAAGCACAGGTAGCTATTATTAAAGGAGCAACTCACCCGTCGAGCGCTCAATAGCGGTACGTATCTGGCTTGTACGGGCCCTGCTTGGGCACGCCGATGTAGGCGGCCTGCTCGTCGGTCAGCTCGGTCAGCATGGCGCCCACTTTCTTCAGGTGCAGGCGCGCCACTTTTTCATCGAGATGCTTGGGCAGCACATAGACCTTGCCCACTTCGTAGTCATCGCTGTGGGTGAACAGCTCGATCTGCGCAATCGTCTGGTTGGCGAACGAGTTGGACATGACGAAGCTCGGGTGGCCCGTGCCGCAGCCCAGGTTCACCAGGCGGCCCTTGGCGAGCAGGATGATGCGCTTGCCGTCCGGAAAGATCACGTGATCCACCTGGGGCTTGATCTCCTCCCACTGGCAGCGTTCTTCGAGCTTGGCGACCTGGATCTCGTTGTCGAAGTGGCCGATGTTGCAAACGATGGACTGGTCCTTCATCGCCGCCATGTGCTCGAAGGTGATCACGTCGCGGTTGCCGGTGGTGGTCACGAAGATGTCGGCCTTGTCGGCCGCGTATTCCATGGTGACGACCTTGAAGCCTTCCATGGCCGCCTGCAGCGCATTGATGGGGTCGATCTCGGTCACCCACACCTGGGCGCTGAGGGCACGCAGGGCCTGGGCGCTGCCCTTGCCCACGTCGCCGTAGCCCGCCACGCAGGCCACCTTGCCCGCGATCATCACGTCGGTGGCGCGCTTGATGCCGTCCACCAGCGATTCGCGGCAGCCGTAGAGGTTGTCGAACTTGGATTTGGTCACCGAGTCGTTCACGTTGATGGCGCGGAACATCAGCGTGCCCTTGGCGGACATTTCCTTCAGGCGGTGTACGCCCGTGGTGGTTTCTTCGGTCACGCCGATGATCTGGGCGCTCTTGCGGGTGTACCAGGTGGCGTCTTCGGCCAGCTTGGCCTTGATGGCGGCGAACAGGATGCGCTCTTCCTCGCTGCCGGGGTTGGCGAGCACTGCGGGGTTCTTCTCGGCCTGCTTGCCCAGGTGCATGAGCAGCGTGGCGTCGCCGCCGTCGTCCAGGATCATGTTGGGGCCTTCGCCTGCGGAATCCTTGGGGCCGAAGTCGAAGATGCGGTGCGTGTAGTCCCAGTATTCGGCCAGCGTTTCGCCCTTCACCGCGAAGACGGGCGTGCCCGTGGCGGCAATCGCGGCGGCAGCGTGATCCTGCGTGGAAAAGATGTTGCACGAGGCCCAGCGCACGTCAGCGCCAAGGGCTTTGAGCGTCTCGATCAGCACGGCGGTCTGGATCGTCATGTGCAGCGAGCCGGTGATGCGCGCGCCCTTCAGGGGCTGCCTGGCCGCGAACTCCTCGCGGATGGCCATCAGGCCGGGCATTTCGGTTTCGGCAATGCGGATCTCCTTGCGGCCCCAGGGGGCGAGGGAAATATCGGCAATGACGGTGTCTTGGGTAACAGCAGCGTTCATGGGTTTCTCCAACAAATGAAAAACCACGCTTTGGGGGGATGGGACTCACCGCACAGGCCAAGCGTGGGTGAGCGTCGTTGCATGAGGCAACGCTGAACAAATCCCCGCGTGTCCAGCGTTGCCTTGGGTTCCGAGCCTCGCGCCCCGCCGTGCTGGGGGCGCTGCAACGCTCCTCGGAAAAGCTGCTGATTATAGAGCCGCCGGTAAAATCACGCCCTTTGCCCCAGCCTGCCCGACCCGTGTCCTACGCCCCCGAAACCCGCCGCCGCCGCACCTTCGCCATCATCTCCCACCCCGACGCGGGCAAGACCACGCTGACGGAAAAGCTGCTGCTGTTCTCGGGCGCGATCCAGATCGCCGGGGCCGTCAAGGGCCGCAAGGCCAGCCGCCATGCCACGTCGGACTGGATGGAGATCGAGAAGCAGCGCGGCATCTCGGTCGCATCCAGCGTGATGCAGATGAGCTACCGCGACCACGTGGTGAACCTTCTCGACACGCCCGGCCACAAGGACTTCTCGGAAGACACCTACCGCGTGCTCACCGCCGTGGACTCGGCGCTGATGGTGATCGACGCGGCCAACGGCGTGGAATCGCAGACCCGCCGCCTGATCGAGGTCTGCCGCCAGCGCGACACGCCCATCATCACCTTCGTCAACAAGATGGACCGCGAGGTGCGCGACCCGCTGGACATCCTGGACGAGGTGGAGCGCGAGCTGGGCATGCCCTGCTGCCCCGTCACCTGGCCGGTGGGCCAGGGCAAGACCTTCGGCGGCATCATCAACCTGCGCACGCAGAGCATGACCGTGTTCGCGCCCGGCAGCGAAAAGCGCCCGCAGGACTTCGAGACGATCCCCCTGTCTGACGCCGACACGCTGCGCGCGCGCTTCGGCCAGGCGTTCGACGCTGCGCTGGAGGGCATGGAGCTGGCGCAAGGTGCATCCGCCGAATGGAACCACGCGCAGTTTCTGGCGGGCAAGCTCACGCCGGTGTTCTTCGGCTCGGGCGTGAACAACTTCGGCGTGATGGAGGTGCTGGACGCGGTGGTGGACATGTCGCCCCCGCCCGGCCCACGCAAGAGCACGCTCGCCGTCAACAAGCAGCCCGTCGAAAAGATCATCCAACCCGAGGACGAGGGCTTCTCTGGCGTGGTCTTCAAGGTGCAGGCCAACATGGACGCCAACCACCGCGACCGCATCGCCTTCGTGCGCGTCGCCTCGGGCAAGTACACGCCGGGCATGAAGATGAAGGTGCAGCGCACGGCCAAGGAGCTGCGCCCCACCAGCGTCGTCACCTTCATGAGCCAGCGCCGCGAGGCGGTGGAAGAAGCCTACGCGGGCGACATCATCGGCTTCACCACGCACGGCGGCGTGCAGCTCGGCGACACCATCACCGACGGCGCCAACCTGCAGTTCACCGGCCTGCCCTTCTTCGCGCCCGAGATGTTCATGACCGTGGTGCTGAAGAACCCGCTGCGCACCAAGCAACTGCAGCAGGGGCTGATGCAGCTCGGCGAGGAAGGCGCCATCCAGGTCTTCAAGCCCGAAGCGGGCGGCAACATGCTGCTGGGCGCCGTGGGCCAGCTGCAGTTCGAAGTGGTGCAGCACCGGCTGAACAACGAGTACGACTGCGACGTGCGCCTGGAGGGCTGCCAGTACACCGGCGCGCGCTGGATCACCGCCGACACACCCGCCGAGCTGCGCGAGTTCGAGAACGCCTACCCGCTGCGCATGGCGCGCGATGCGGCGGACACGCTGGCCTACCTGTGTACCAGCCCTTACGACGTGCGGCTGGCGCAGGAGCGCTTCCCCAAGATCCACTTCCACCCGCTGCGCGAGCACGCGGGGCTGGCCTTGAGCACGGGCTGATGCAGCCCCTCGCCCACTGGCAGCCGCCGCCCCTGGCGGGCGTGCTGACCGACATCGACGACACGCTGACCACCGAGGGCGCCATCACGCCCGATGCGCTGCAGGCACTGGCCGACCTGAAGGCGGCGGGCCTGCACGTCATCCCGATCACCGGCCGCCCCGTGGGCTGGAGCGAGCCGTTCGCGGCCACATGGCCCGTGGACGCCATCGTCGCGGAAAATGGTGCCGTAGCCCTCCAGCGCTTGCCAGGCAAGCGCGAGCAGCTATCAAAACTGTATCAACAGGATGCACCCACCCGTACCGCCAACTTCGCGCGCATGCAGCAGGTGTTGGCCGAGATCGAAGCCACCGTACACGGCGCGCGGCGCGCCACCGACTCGCCGGGCCGCGAATGCGACATCGCCATCGACCACAGCGAGTTCACGCACCTGCCGCAAGCAGCCATCGACCAATGCGTGGCGATCATGCGCGCGGCGGGCATGAATGCGACGGTGAGCAGCATCCACATCAACGGCTGGTATGGCGCGCACGACAAGCTGGAGGGGGCGCGCTGGATCGTGCGCGAGCTGTTCGGGCGCGATCTGGATGCGGAAATTGACCGCTGGGTGTACGTGGGCGATTCGACCAATGACCAGCGCATGTTCGAGCACTTCCCGCACAGCGTGGGCGTGGCAAACATCGCGCGCTTCGTGCCGCAGCTCGCGCACCTGCCGCGCTACGTGACGCAGGGCGAGCGCGGCGCGGGGTTTGCCGAGCTGGCCGCGCACATACTGCGCGGGCGCTGATTCACGCGCAGCGCATGTCGCGCGCCCCCCGCGCCAGCACCGCCGCCAGCGCCGCGCCCGTGTGCGTACCCTGCCGCACCACGTCCTCGGGCGGGGCCGCCGCCACGATGCGGCCGCCGTCCTTGCCGCCCTCGGGGCCCAGGTCGATGATCCAGTCGGCCTCGGCGATCACGTCCAGGTCGTGCTCGATGACGACCACGCTGTGGCCGCCGTCCACCAGGCGGTGCAGCACGCGAATGAGCTTGTGTACGTCGGCCATGTGCAGGCCCACGGTGGGCTCGTCCAGCACGTACAGGGTGTGCGGCGCCTTCTGCCCGCGCCGTCCGATCTCGTCGCGCACCTTGGTCAGTTCGGTGACGAGCTTGATGCGCTGGGCTTCGCCGCCACTCAGTGTCGGGCTGGGCTGGCCGAGGGTGAGGTAGCCCAGGCCCACGTCCTTGAGCAATTGCAGCGGGTGGGCGATGCTGGGCATGCTGGCGAAGAAGTCCACCGCTTCGTCCACCTCCATCTGCAGCACGTCGCCGATGCTCTTGCCGCGCCAGGTGACGGCCAGCGTCTCGGGGTTGAAGCGCGCGCCGTGGCAGGTTTCGCACGGTACCTTCACATCGGGCAGAAAGCTCATCTCGATGGTGCGCACGCCCGCGCCTTCGCAGCCGGGGCAGCGGCCTTCGCCGGTGTTGAAGCTGAAACGGCCCGCCGCGTAGCCGCGCGCCTTGGCCTCCAGCGTTTCGGCAAACAGCTTGCGGATGGTGTCCCAGAAGCCGATGTAGGTGGCGGGGCAACTGCGCGGCGTCTTGCCGATGGGGGTCTGGTCCACTTCGAGTACGCGGTCGATGGTCTCGAAGCCAGCGAGGCCCGTGCAGCCCGCTAGCGGCGGGGCCTTGCCCGCGTCCATGGCGTCGCGCCCGGCCTTGGTGGAACGCTGCTGCACCCAGGCGTGGACGTTGGCCAGCAGCACGTCGCGCGCCAGGGTGGACTTGCCGGAGCCGCTGACGCCCGTGACGGCGACCAGGCGGTTCAGCGGCACACGGGCCGTCACGTTCTGCAGGTTGTGCAGATGCGCGCCGAGCACGGTGAGCCAGCGCTGGCCCTCACCCCCGCCCTCTCCCGCAGGGAGAGGGGGCAGGACCGGGCGGCGCGGCTGCAGCGGGTGCTTCATGGCGTGCAGCAGGTAGCGGCCCGTTTGCGAGTCCTCCGCGCGCGTCACGTCAGCCACGCTGCCCTGCGCGACGAGCCTGCCGCCGCGCTTGCCCGCGCTGGGGCCTATGTCGATGATGTGGTCGGCGCGGCGGATGGTGTCCTCGTCGTGCTCCACCACGACCAGGGTGTTGCCCTTGTCGCCGAGCTTGTGCAGGGCGTTGAGCAGGATGCGGTTGTCGCGCGCGTGCAGGCCGATGGTGGGCTCGTCGAGCACGTAGCACACGCCCTGCAGGTTGCTGCCCAACTGCGCGGCAAGGCGGATGCGCTGGGCCTCGCCGCCGCTCAGGGTGGGCGCGCCACGGTCTAACGTCAGGTACGAGAGGCCCACTTCTTCCAGGAATTCGAGGCGGCTCTGGATCTCGGGGATCAGGTCGCGGGCGATGTCCGCCTCGCGCCCACTCAGTTGCAGGCCATGGATCCACTGCCGCACCTCGGCAACGCTCAGACGTGCGACCTCGGTGATGGGCGTATCAGCGAACAGCACGGCGCGCGCCACGGGGTTCAGGCGCGTGCCCTGGCAGGTGGGGCAGGCGGCCTCCTGCACGTCGTCCACCTCGGGCTCGGCGAAGGTCTGTTCGCGGCCCCGGTTGTCGTCCGCCTGCACGGAGTCGTCGAAGGCTTTGCGCTGGGCCGAAGTGAGCCGCACGCCCGTGCCCACGCAGTCGGGGCACCAGCCGTGCTTGCTGTTGTAGCTGAACAGGCGCGGGTCCAGCTCGGCATAGCTGGTGGCGCAGACGGGGCAGGCGCGCTTGGTGGAGAACGCCTGCAGCGTGCCGATGCCCGCCGTGGGCGCGCCCGTTTCCATGGCGGTGCGGAGCAGCCCGATGTCGCTCAAAACGTGGACGACGCCCTTGCCGTGCGTCAGCGCCTCGGCCAGCGCGGCGCGCAGGTCGGCCTCGTTCGACGGCAGCACGTCCAGCGAGCGCACGGGCAGTTCGATGGTGTGTTCCTTGAAGCGGTCGATGCGCGGGAAGCCCGTGGTGGGCAAGAAGTGGCCGTCCACCCGCAGGTGCGTGTAGCCGCGCGGGCGCGCCCAATCGGCCAGTTCGGTATAGACGCCCTTGCGGTTCATCACCAGGGGGGCGAGCAGCCCGATGTGCTGGCCGCGAAAGTTCTTGAGCAGCTGCGCGGCGATGCTGTCGGGCGTCTGCGGCTGCACCGCCGCGCCGTCATGCACGCAGTGCTGAACGCCGAGCTTGACGTACAGCAGGCGCAGAAAATGCCACACCTCGGTGGTGGTGCCCACGGTGGACTTGCGCCCGCCGCGCGACAGGCGCTGCTCGATGGCGACCGTGGGCGGGATGCCATAGACGGCATCCACCTCGGGCCGCCCCGCGGGCTGCACGATGCTGCGGGCGTAGGCGTTGAGGCTTTCGAGGTAGCGGCGCTGGCCTTCGTTGAACAAGATGTCGAACGCCAGCGTGGACTTGCCCGAGCCGCTGACGCCCGTGACCACGTTGAATTGGCCGCGTGGAATGTCCACGCTCAGGTGCTGGAGGTTGTGCTCCTTGGCGTTAACGATTTCTATGGCGTTTTTGGCCTCCAGCGCTTTCCCATCCAGCGCGAGTAGCTTCTCTTTTCGTAGCACCGCAGCCTTTTCGTGGACGGAGTGGCCGCCCACGCCCAGGGCCAGTTCGTAGTCGCGCAGGGCCTGGCCGGTGTGCGACGTGGCGTGCTGGCGCACGTCCTCGGGCGTGCCCTCGGCGACGATGAGGCCGCCTGCATCGCCGCCCTCCGGCCCCAGGTCGATGAGCCAGTCGCTGGCGCGGATCACGTCCAGGTTGTGCTCGATGACGATGAGCGAATGCCCCGCGTCGATGAGCTTGCGCAGCGCACGCATGAGCTTGGCGATGTCGTCGAAGTGCAGGCCGGTGGTGGGTTCGTCGAACAGGAACAGCGTGCCCTTGCGCGCGACCGGCTGGCGCGACTTGCTTTGCACGCGAGCCGCTTCCGCAAGAAAGCCTGCCAATTTCAGGCGCTGCGCCTCGCCGCCGCTCAGCGTGGGCACGGGCTGGCCCAGCGCCACGTATTCCAGGCCCACGTCCACGATGGGCTGCAGGGCGCGGATCACGTCGCGGTCGTTGGCGAACAGGGCTGCGGCCTCGGCGACGGTGAGGGCCAGCACGTCGGCCACGTTCAGCGTCTTGCCGCCGCGCTCGATGGTGATTTCCAGAATCTCGGGCCGGTAGCGCTTGCCGTCGCAGTCGGGGCAGCGCAGATAGACATCGGACAGAAACTGCATCTCCACGTGCTCGAAGCCCGAGCCGCCGCAGGTGGGGCAGCGCCCGTCGCCGCTGTTGAAGCTGAACTTGGCGGCGGTGTAGCTGCGCTGCCTGGCCAGCGGGGCGACGGCGAACAGCTCGCGGATGCTGTCCCATGCGCCCACGTAGCTCACGGGGTTGGAGCGGGCGGTCTTGCCGATGGGGGATTGGTCCACGAACACCACGTCGCTCAAATGGTCCGCGCCCAGCAGGCGTTCGTGTACGCCGGGGGATTCGGTCGCCTTGCCGAAGTGGCGCATGAGCGCGGGGGCGAGCACGTCCTGGATCAAGGTCGATTTGCCCGAGCCGCTGACGCCCGTGACGGTGACGAGGCGCTGCAAGGGGAACTCGACCGACACGTCCCTTAGGTTGTGCGCGCGCGCGCCTTCGAGGATGAGGCGCGGCGTGGCGTCCGTCACCATGCGCTTGAAGCCGAAGCCCACGTGCTTGCGCCCGCCGAGATACGCGCCGGTCAGGGTGTCGGCCTTGCGCAATTCGCCTGTCGTGCCGTCGAACACGATCTGCCCACCCAGGCTGCCGGGGCCGGGGCCGAAGTCCAGCACGCGGTCTGCGGCCAGCATGACCGCCGGGTCGTGCTCCACCACCACCAGGGTATTGCCCGCGTCGCGCAGGCGCAGCATGGCCTCGGTGATGCGGTGCATGTCGCGGGGGTGCAGGCCGATGCTGGGTTCATCCAGCACGAACAAGGTGTTGACGAGGCTGGTGCCCAGGGCGGTGGTGAGGTTGATGCGCTGCACCTCGCCGCCGGATAGGGTGCGGCTTTGCCGGTCGAGCGTGAGGTAGCCGATGCCCACGTCGCACAGGTATTTCAGGCGCGTGGTGACTTCCTCGTGCAGCAGCTTCAGTGCCACACCCTCACCCCCGCCCTCTCCCGCAGGCGGGAGAGGGAGTGAATGGCCCCCTCTCCCGCTGGCGGGAGAGGGTTGGGGTGAGGGCAAGAGCCGGTCGAAGAACTGGCGCAGCCGGGCGATGGGCAGCAGCATCAGATCGTGCAGCGTCAGGCCGGGCAGCGCCTCCAACTGCTCGCGGCTCCAGCGCACACCCTGGGGCATGAAGCGCTTGCCGGGCTCCAGCACCGCGTCCGCATCGTCCTTGCCGCCAATGCGCCACAGCAGGCTCTCGGTCTTGAGCCTTGCGCCCGCGCACGCGGGACACGGCGTGTAGCTGCGGTACTTGGACAGCAGCACGCGGATGTGCATCTTGTACGCCTTGCTCTCCAGGTACTCGAAGAAGCGGCGCATGCCGTACCACTGCTTGTTCCAGTTGCCGGACTTGAAGCCGGGCGTGCCGTCGATGACCCACTTCTTCTGGTCGTCGGTGAGCTTGTACCAGGGCGTGTCGCGCGGGATGCCCGCCGTCTCGGCGTGCCGCATGAGGTCGTCCTGCGCCTCTTTCCAGGCAGGGGTCTGGATGGTCTTGATGGCGCCTGCGCGCAGCGTGAGCCTGTCGTTCGGGATGACCAGGCCCCAGTCCACGCCGATCACGCGGCCAAAGCCCCTGCAGGTCTCGCAGGCGCCCACGGCGGAGTTGAACGAGAACATCGAGGGGATGGGCTCGGCATAGCGCAGATCGCTGTCGGGGCAGTGCAGTCCGGTGGAAAACCTCCACAACTCCGGCTCGCCCTCGTCGCGCAGGCGATAGACGTTCAGCCTGCCGCTGCCGCGTTTCAAGGCCACTTCGATGGCCTCGATCACGCGGGCTCTCTCAGCGTGCCCCAAGCGGAAACGGTCTGCCACCACATCCAGCAGCTTCTTGCCCTCGTACACGCGCTGGGCCTGCACCTTGGTGAAGCCGCTGGCGGACAGCCATTGCTCCACCTGCTCCGGCGAAGTGTTGGCGGGCAGTTCGACCGGGAAGGTCAGCACGATGCGCGGATCGTCTTCTGCGCACCGGCGTTGCAGTTCGGCATAGATGGTCTCCGGCGAGTCATGCCGCACGGCCTGCGCCGTGTGCTTGTCGAACAACCGCCCCGCCCGTGCAAACAGCAGCTTCAGGTGGTCGTTCAGCTCCGTCATCGTCCCCACCGTGGAGCGGCTGGAGCGCACGGGGTTGGTCTGGTCGATGGCAATCGCCGGGGGCACGCCCTCCACGCGGTCCACGGCGGGCTTGTCCATGCGGTCGAGGAACTGGCGCGCGTAGGCGCTGAAGGTCTCCACGTAGCGGCGCTGGCCCTCGGCGTACAGCGTGTCGAACACCAGGCTGGACTTGCCCGAGCCGCTGGGGCCGGTGACCACCGTCAATTCGCCGGTGCGGATGTCCAGATCCAGGTTCTTGAGGTTGTGCTGGCGTGCGCCGCGGATACGGATCAGTCCCTGAGGCATGGGGCGGTCTTTTCAAATGTGAGGCGAAGCATTCTAGGGACTGCCCCGCAGCCGCGCCTGCGCCCGCACATCGACCCCGTGCTGGCCCCGGGGTGCGCCGGGTCAGGGCGCGCTGGTGGCGGACGCTGGGCCTTGCGCGGCGGGCGCGTGCAGCGCATCGCCGCTGTGCTGCTCACCGCCCATGTCCACCTTGTCGCCCGCCTTCATGACGACGAACAGCGCCACGGCGGCGAACACCACGAATCCAACGACGATTTTCCACATGACTTGTCTCTCCCGGGAGTGAGGATGGCGTTTTGTTCAACAAAAGGGCCTCGCGCTGCGAGGCCCCTTGATTGAGCACAGTGCCCGCAAACAACAGGGGCACTGGCCGCGGCGGCGTTGCCGTCAGTCGTTGGCGTAGATGTCCACGTCCTTGGTTTCGCGGATGAACAGCGTGCCGATCACCAGCGTCATGCCCGCGATGATGATGGGGTACCACAGGCCGTTGTACATGTTGCCGGTGGAGGCCACGATGGCGAACGCCGTGGTGGGCAGCAGGCCGCCGAACCAGCCGTTGCCGATGTGGTACGGCAGGGACATGGAGGTGTAGCGGATGCGCGTGGGGAACAGCTCCACCAGCATGGCGGCGATGGGGCCATAGACCATGGTCACCAGGATCACCAGGTAGGTCAGCAGGACGACCATCATGACCTTGTTCATCTTCGCGGGGTCGGCCTTGGCGGGGTAGCCCGCGGCCTTCAGGTCTTCGGCCACTTCCTTCTTGAAGGCGGCGATGGCCTTGGCGGAGTCCTCGTCGAACTTGTGGTTGACCACGTTGCCGGTGGGCGCGGAGACGCTCTTGTCGCCGATCTTCACCATGGCGGGGCTGCCAGCAGGGCCTGCCACGTTCTCATAGCTCACCGAGTTCTGCACCAGGTAGCGCTTGGCGATGTCGCACGAGCTCTTGAAGTCGATCTCGCGCGCCACGGGGTTGCCCTGGAAGGAGCAGGTGGCCGGGTCGGCCGTCACGGTGACGGCGGCGGTGGCCTGGGCCTTGGCCAGGTCGGGGTTGGCGGCTTCGGTCAGCGCCTTGAAGACCGGGAAGTAGGTCACCACGGCCAGCAGGCAGCCCGCCATGATGATGGGCTTGCGGCCGATCTTGTCCGACAGCGTGCCGAACACCACGAAGAAGGGCGTGCCGATCAGCAGCGCAGCGGCGATCAGCAGGTTGGCCGTGGTGGCGTCCACCTTGAGCTGCGCGGTCAGGAAGAACAGCGCGTAGAACTGGCCCGAGTACCAGACCACGGCCTGGCCGGCCGTCAGGCCCAGCAGCGCCAGGATGACGATCTTCAGGTTCTTCCACTCGCCGAAGGACTCGGACAGCGGGGCCTTGGAAGTCTTGCCCTCGGCCTTCATCTTCTGGAAGGCGGGCGATTCGGACAGCGACAGGCGGATCCACACCGAGACGGCCAGCAGCAGGATGGACACCAGGAACGGAATGCGCCAGGCCCAGGCCGCGAAAGCCTCCTCGCCAAAGCCCACGCGCACGCCCAGGATCACCAGCAGCGACAGGAACAGGCCCAGCGTGGCCGTGGTCTGGATCCACGAGGTGTAGGCGCCGCGCTTGCCGTGCGGCGCATGCTCGGCCACGTAGGTGGCGGCACCGCCGTACTCGCCGCCCAGGGCCAGGCCCTGCAGCATGCGCAGCGCGATCAGGATGATGGGCGCCGCCACGCCGATGGTGGCGTAGCTGGGCAGCAGGCCCACGATGAAGGTGGACAGGCCCATGATCAGGATGGTGACCAGGAAGGTGTACTTGCGCCCGATCATGTCGCCCAGGCGGCCGAACACGATGGCGCCGAAGGGCCGCACCAGGAAGCCCGCCGCAAAGGCCAGCAGCGCGAAGATGAAGGCCGCGCCCGCATCCAGGCCGCTGAAGAACTGCTTGGCGATAACGGCTGCGAGCGAGCCGTACAGGTAAAAGTCGTACCACTCGAAAACGGTGCCGAGCGACGAAGCGAAGATGACCTTCTTTTCTTCGGCGGTCATCGGCCGCGGTGCGGGATGGGTGGCCATGGTGTATGTCTCCTGTTGGGTTTATGCACACCGCGCTATGGCGGGCTGCACGCATTCTTGGAGATGGCACTGACCACGTTCTGACACGAAACCAACACAGGCTTGCACCAAACTGACCGGCCCCTGACAACTTAGGGTGAAACCCGCAGCGGGGGTTTCAATATCCGGAAAACGCTCAGAGTCTGGGCGGCAGGCCCGACGGAAGCTGACGCGCGGCGTCCCAATCGGCGCCGTCGAACCATGCGTCGCCCTCCAGATAGGCGCGCAGCATGGGCAGGCCGTCCAGGCCCCAGAACAGCTTGCCGTCCACCGCGAACATGGGCACGCCGAACACGCCCGCCGACTGCGCGGCCTCGGTGTTGGCGCGCAGCAGGGCCTTGGGGTGCTCGGCGTTCGCGTCCTGCCCCGGGCGCAGTTGCTCGGCCAGTTGCGCGGACAGCTCGGCCAGCCGCGCCGCGTCCAGCGCGTCGTGCCCGCCCACCCACACGTGGCGCAGCACGGCGCCTGCCGTGAAGCGGTTGATGCAGCCATCGTCGCTGCAGGCCAGCGCCAGGCGCAGCAGCGGCAGCGGGTTGAAGGGGTGGCGCGCGGGCATCTGCAGCGGCGTGCCCTGGGCATGGCCCAGCCAGGTGACGTGGCGGTAGGTCCATTCCCGCTTTGGCGGAATGCCTGCGGGCCCCGGGTTGTTCTGCTGCTGCAGCAACGCGCCCAGCAGCACGGGCTTGTAGGCCACGTGGTAGCTCAGGCCCGCCAGCGCCTCGGGCAGGCGCTCGAAGGCCAGCCAGGCGTAGGGCGAGACGAAGTCCAGGTAGAAGGTGATCTGCTTCATTTCAGCTCTCCATGGCAGTGCGCGGCTATCCACCGCGGATAAAACTGGCGCGGCCCAGGCGAGGGCCGCCGCGAAGCGGCTCAGGGGGGTGTATCGATACCCGCGCGCTGCAGCAGCGCCGACCAGATGGCGCGGCGCAGCGCACTGTCGGCACGGGACCAGAGGCGGATTTCGTCCAGCGTGCGAAAGCACCCCTCGCAGTGGCTGCGGTCGGGCGACATGCGGCACACCGAGATGCAGGGCGAGGGCACGGGCTCCAGGTTTTTATGGTCAAAATGGCCTCTAGCGCTTATCTGACAAGCACGAGCAGCTATCAATTCAGAAGCATTCATGCGGTGGGGGCCTGTGCCACGTCGGCCACAGGCGCGTGTGTGAGCGCTTCCAGGTCCTGCGGGCGCAGCTGGAACACGCCGTGCGGGTGGCCCGCCGCAGCCCAGATGGTGTCGAAGCGGAACAGCTCGCGGTCGATCAGCGTGACGGGCGGCGTGGCATGCGCGATGGGCGAGACGCCGCCGATGGTGAAGCCCGTCCTGGCCTTGACGAAGTCCGCGTCGGCCCGGCCCGTCTTGCCCACGATGGCATCGACCTTCTTCTCATCCACGCGCCGGTCGCCCGAGGTGATGACGAGCACCGCCGCGTCGTCGCTCTTGCGGCGGAAGATGATGCTCTTGGCGATCTGCCCCACGGCCACGCCCAGTACGTCCGCCGCTTGGCTAGCCGTGCGCGCCGCGTCGTCGAGCATCACGGGTGCATGCGGATGGCCCTTGGCCTGCAGGGCGGCGGCCACGCGCTGCACGCCCTCGGGCAGGTTCTTCAGTTCCGCGCCACACATGGTTCAGCCCGCCCGTTTGTTCAGCAACGCCGTGGCGGCGCGGGAATTGGGCTTGCGCCCCAGAAAGTCGCTGATGTACTGGCCCGCGTCGATGAGCTTGTCCAGGTCGATGCCGGTCTCGATGCCCATGCCGTGCAGCATATAGACCACGTCCTCCGTCGCCACGTTGCCCGTGGCGCCCTTGGCATAAGGGCAGCCGCCCAGGCCCGCCACCGAGGTGTCGAACTGCCACACGCCCAGCTCCAGCGACGCCAGCGTATTGGCCAGCGCCTGGCCGTAGGTGTCGTGGAAGTGGCCCGAAACGTCGTTCAAATCGAAGTGCTGCAACGTCGCCTCCACGGCACACTGCACCTTGCGCGGCGTGCCCACGCCGATGGTGTCGGCCACGCCGATGTGCTGCACGCCAATCTGCTTCATCAGCCCCGCGAGGTAAGCCACGCGCTCGGGTGCGACCTCGCCCTCGTAGGGGCAGCCCACCGTGCAGCTCATGGCCCCGCGCACATAGATGCCCGCCGCGCGCGCGGCCTCGACCACGGGCGCGAAGCGCTCGATGCTCTCCGCGATGGAGCAGTTGATGTTCTTCTGGCTGAACGCCTCGCTGGCGGAGCCGAAGACCACGATCTCGTCGGGCTTGTCCAACACCGCCGCCTCGTAGCCCTTCATGTTGGGCGTGAGCACCGAGTAGCGCACGCCGCTTTGGCGGCTCAGGCCCTGCATCACCTCGTGGTTGTCGGCCATCTGCGGCACCCACTTGGGGCTGACGTAGCTGGTGACCTCGATCTCCTTCAGGCCCGCGTCCTGCAGGCGGTGGACGAGGCCGATCTTGACCTCGGCGGGTACGGGGGATTTTTCGTTCTGCAGCCCGTCGCGCGGGCCTACATCGACGAGCTTGACTTGGGTGGGAAGGCTCATGGGGTCTCCATTTCTAGTACCCGCGCACTGGATCGACCAGGCCGGGAATGTTCGCAATCGGCTCGCCCGCATGCAGCCGGGCGATCTTGCCCGCGATCTGCGCAATGCTTTCCTCGCGCAGCGTGCGGGCCGAGGTGTGGGGCGTGATGGTGACCTGGGGGTGGCTCCAGAACGGATGGCCCGCGGGCAGCGGCTCGGTGCGGAACACGTCGAGCGTGGCGCCCGCCACGTGGCCGCTGGCGATCAGTGCGAGCAGGTCTTCGTCCACCAGGTGCGCGCCCCGCGCCACGTTGATGACGTAAGCGCCGGGCATCAGGCGCGCCAGCGTGTCGCGGTTCATGATGTTGTGCGTCTCCGTCGTGAGCGGCAGCAGGTTGACCAGCACGCGGCTCGCGGCCAGAAAATCGTGAAAGCCCTCGCTGCCGCTGAAGCCGCGCACGCCGTCCAGCGCGCGGGGCGTGCGGCTCCAGCCGTTCACCGGAAACTCGAACTGCGCCAGCGCCCGCGCCACGCGCTGGCCCAGCACGCCCAGGCCCATGACGCCCACGGGGTAGTCGCTTCGCAGGCGCGGCTTGCGGTAGCCCCAGCGCCCGGCCTGCACGTCGGCCTCGTAGCCATCGAACTCGCGGAAGTGGCGGATCACCGCATGGCACACGTACTCGGCCATCTGCACGGCCATGCCCGCATCGTCGAGCCGCACCACGGTGACCGTGGACGGCAGGCGCAGCCGCAGCAGGCCATCCACGCCCGCGCCGATGTTGAACAAGGCTTTCAAGCCCGCCTGCTCGTCGATGAACTGCTGGGGCGGCGCCCAGACCACGGCGTAGTCGGCCTGCGGCGCGCCGGGCTGCCACTGCGCAACGTCAGCGCCGGGCAAGACGGCGGACAGCCCTTGCAGCCAAGGATCGGCCTTGACGCCGGTGCAGCAAAAGGTGACTTTCATGACGCCCGAGCGTACCGCGCCTTGCGCCGGGCCGCTGTCACGCGGCGGAAAGCCTGAGCAGTTCGGCCCCTTCGGTCACCTGGTCGCCGGGCGCGTAGAGCAGCTCGGCCACCACGCCGTCTGCTGGCGCAGCGATGGTGTGCTCCATCTTCATGGCTTCCATCACGGCCAGCGGCTGGCCCTTGGCGACCTTGTCGCCCGCCTTCACGGCAAACGAGACGACCTTGCCGGGCATGGGCGCGGTCAGGCGCCCGCCTTCGGCTGCCGTTTCGCCTGCGTGGGCGAGCAAGTCCAGCGCCGTGATCTGCGTTGCGCCCTGGGGGGTGAAGACGTGGTCCACCTCGCCTTGCGTGTACACGGCGGCGCGGGTGCGCTGGCCTGCGAACTGCAGCTCGATGCCCTGGCCTGCGGGCGCAAAAGTCAGCGGGCCCGCCACGTCGCCAACGGCCAGATGCAGGCTGCCGCCGCGCTCGTAGGTCAGCACGGCCTTGGCGTGCTCGCCGCCGAACTCGAACTCGAAGCGGCGCTGCACCACGCCGTGCGAGTGGAAGCCGTCGCGGCGGCTGAACGGGTCTGCGCCCTCGCTGGCGCGCTCCTGCAGCAGCGTGCGGGCGACGGCGGCGGCAGCAGCCAAAGGCAGGCCCACGCGCTCCTGGTGGAACAGCGCGGCCTGCTCGCGCTGGATCAAGGCGGTGTCGAGTTGCGCTTGCGCGAAAGCGCCCGTGCGCGCCACCAGGCGCAGGAACTGCACGTTGGTGGCCAAGCCCACGATGTGGGTCTGCGCCAAGGCATCATCCAGCCGCGCCAGCGCCTGCTCGCGCGTGTCGCCATGCACGATGAGCTTGGCGACCATGGAGTCGTAGAAGGGGCTGATGGCATCGCCCTGGCGCACGCCGGAATCCACACGCACGGGGCCACGTTCAAACGCCACGCAGTCGGGCAGCGCATACACGCCCAGCGTGCCCGTGGCGGGCAGGAAGTTGTTGTCGGGGTTCTCGGCGCAGATGCGCGCCTCGATGGCGTGGCCCGCAATGCGCAGGTCTTCCTGCCTGAGCGGCAGCGGATCGCCCGAGGCCACGCGCAGTTGCCATTCCACCAGGTCCAGGCCGGTGATGGCCTCGGTCACGGGGTGCTCCACCTGCAGGCGGGTGTTCATTTCCATGAAGTAGAACTTCATCTGGTCGGGCCGCTCGTAGCCGCCCGGCTGCTCCACGATGAACTCCACCGTGCCCGCGCCCACGTAGTTCACGGCCTTGGCGGCGGCCACGGCGGCCTCGCCCATTTGCTGGCGCAGCGCGGGCGTCATGCCGGGGGCCGGGGCTTCTTCCAGCACCTTCTGGTGGCGGCGCTGCACGGAGCAGTCGCGCTCGAACAGATAGACGCAGTTGCCGTGCGTGTCGCCGAACACCTGGATTTCGATGTGGCGCGGGCGCTGCACGTATTTCTCGACCAGCACCGCGTCGTCGCCAAAGCTGTTGATGGCCTCGCGCTTGCACGACTCCAGCGCCGCCGCGAAGTCCTCGCTGCGCTCCACCGCGCGCATGCCCTTGCCGCCGCCGCCCGCGCTGGCCTTGATGAGCACGGGGTAGCCGATGCGGTCGGCCTCGCGTTGCAGCAGGGCCGGGGCCTGGTCGCTGCCGTGGTAGCCGGGCACCAGGGGCACGCCCGCCTTTTCCATGAGCTGCTTGGCCTCGGCCTTGAGCCCCATGTCCTTGATGGCCGATGGCGGCGGGCCAATGAAGACCAGGCCCGCATCGGCGCACGCCTGGGCGAAGTCTTCGTTCTCGGACAGGAAGCCGTAGCCGGGGTGGATAGCCTCTGCGCCCGTCTGTTTGGCGGCGTCGAGGATGCGCTCCCAGCGCAGATAGCTGTCCTTGGGCGCGCTGCCGCCGATGTGGACGGCCTCGTCGCAGACGGCCACGTGCCTGGCCTGCGCATCGGCGTCGGAATAGACGGCGACGGTCTTCACGCCCAGGCGGCGGGCGGTGGCGGCAACGCGGCAAGCGATCTCGCCACGGTTGGCGATGAGGATTTTGTTGAACATTTTTCAAGCCACCTTGGCAGAGCCGGAAACGAGAGAGGAAATGCGCCGCAGCACGGCGCGCAGAAACTTGAACAGCACCACCAGCAACAGCGCCGACACGATGAGCATGACCACCAGGGCGATGCCAAAGGCCACGGGGTGCTGCGTGGCCAGCCAGACCACGGCCACGACGAGGCCGTCCTCAAAGAACGACAGCCCCCAGTTGGAGAACGGCTCGGGCGATGTGTTGGCCGCCGCGCGCGTGGTCATCTTGGTGGCCAGCGCGGTGGCCGAGAGCGAGCCGCCCAGCAGCCCCGCCACCACGGCCATGGCAGCGTTGTCGGCGCCGAACACGCCAGCAGCCAGCACGGCACCGGCAGGTACGCGGATGAAGGCATGCACCGCGTCCCAGGCGCTGTCCAGCCACGGCACCTTGTCGGCAAAGAATTCGACCAGCAGCATGCAGCCGCTGGCGACGAGCACGGCAGGGTTTTGCAGCACCGCCAGGCCGGGCGGCAGCGCGATCCAGCCCGCCACACCCATCATCCCGACGAGGAACACCACCGCATACAGCCGAAAGCCGCTGGCCCAGCCCAGCGCGGCGGCCAGGGCCAGCAGGCCGGGCATGTCGAGCTGCGCCGTGGCCCGGGCCGCGCCCTGGGCCACGGTGCGGGCGGTGTCGGCGTCAACGTGCAGCCCCAGGGTGTGGAGCCACTGCACGATCTGGAGCCAGAGCGCGTCCATGGTCAGTGGGGCAGCCACGCGGGCTTGCGCTTGTGGAGGAACGACTGCACGCCTTCCTTGCCCTCGTCGCTGGCGCGGATGTCGGCAATGCCTTGCACCGTGGCGGCAATCAGCGCGTCGTTGATCTCACGCTCGGCCACGTCGATCACCAGCTTCTTGCAGGCGCGCACGGCATTGGGGCTGGCACTGGTCAGGGCCTTGAGCCATTCGTCCACCTTGGCGTCCAGTTGCTCGGACGGCACCACGTCATGCACGAAGCCGATGCGCAGCGCCTCTGCCGCGCCAAAGCGCTCTGCGGTGAGAAAGTAGCGGTGCGCCGCACGCGCGCCCATGGCGCGGATCACGTAGGGGCTGATGGTGGCGGGGATCAGGCCCAGCTTCACTTCGCTCAGGCAGAAGCCCGCCGTGTCCACCGCCACCGCCATGTCGCACGCGGCCACCAGGCCCATGCCGCCCGCGTACACGTCGCCCTGCACGCGGGCGATCGTGGGCTTCTCGCATTCGTAGATCACGCGCAGCATCTCGGCCAGCTTGCCTGCGTCCGCGACGTTCTCGTCTCGCGTGTAGTCGGCCATGCGGCGCATCCAGTTCAGGTTGGCGCCCGCGCAGAAGGCCGGGCCTTCGGCGGCCAGCACCACGGCGCGCACGTCAGGGCGCGCGCCCACGTCCTGGAAGGCGGCAGTGATTTCGGCGATGACCTCATCGCTGAAGGCGTTGCGCACCTCGGGCTGGGTGAGCGTGATGCGCGCCACCGCGCCGGACTGGGTGATGGAGAGGTTTTGTGCTGTCATGGCTGCGATGGGTCTTGCAGGTAATAGACGAAATCCAGCACCGGGCAGGGCTGGCCCAGCGCGGTCAACGCCGCCGTGATCTGGCCGCGATGGTGCGTGCCGTGGTTGAACACGTGGGCCAGCGTGGCGGCAAAGGGCAGCGAGGCCGCCGTGCCGCGCATGGTGGTGTAGTCGAGCGCTCCGGCCCAGCGCTCCGCAGGGATGGTGGCGATCAAGGGCTCCCAACGCGCCGCGCCCTCGCGCAGGCGGGCCGCCAGCCGCTCGCGGTCAACCTCCATCTCGGCATCCAGCGCCACGCGCGGCGAGGTGCCTTCGGCAAAGCGCACATACCAAAGGTGGTGCTCGCCCACCAGCAGGTGGTTGAGCGTGCCGTGGATGCTATGGAAGAACAGGCCCGCGTCGCGGCGGTAGTCTGCTTCATCCACGGCATGCACCGCGTTGAGCAGGCGTGCCGTGGCCCACGCGTTGTAGCGCGCGAGCGAGGTGAAGTGGGCCACTGCGTCCATGCCATGCCTCCCCAAACTACATCCGAAACACGCCGAATTTCGTTTCCTCGATCGGCGCATTGCGCGTGGCCGCCAGCCCCAGCGCCAGCACGCGGCGGGTGTCGGCGGGGTCGATCACGCCGTCGTCCCACAGGCGCGCCGTGGCGTAGTAGGGGTGGCCTTGGTCCTCGTACTGGCGGCGGATGGGGGCCTTGAAGGCTTCTTCTTCCTCGGCGCTCCATTGGCCTCCCTTGGCCTCGATGCCGTCGCGCTTGACGGTGGCGAGCACGCTGGCGGCCTGCTCGCCGCCCATGACGCTGATGCGCGCGTTGGGCCACATCCACAGGAAGCGCGGCGAGTACGCCCGACCGCACATGCCGTAGTTGCCCGCGCCAAAGCTGCCGCCGATGATGATGGTGAACTTGGGCACGCTGGCTGTCGCCACCGCCGTGACCATCTTGGCGCCGTTGCGCGCGATGCCCTCGTTCTCGTACTTGCGGCCCACCATGAAGCCGGTGATGTTCTGCAGGAACACCAGCGGCACCTTGCGCTGGCAGCACAGCTCGATGAAGTGCGCGCCCTTCAGGGCGGATTCGGAAAACAGGATGCCGTTGTTGGCGATGATGCCGACCTGCATGCCCTCGATGCGCGCAAAGCCCGTGACCAGGGTGGTGCCGTAGCGGGCCTTGAACTCGTCGAACTCGCTGCCGTCCACGATGCGGGCGATGATCTCGCGCACGTCGAAGGGCTTGCGCGTGTCCACGGGGATCACGCCGTACAGCTCTTGTGCTGCAAAATTAGGAGCTACTGGCGCTTTGTCAGTAAGCGCTGGAGCCCTTTTTTTATTCAAATTCGCCACCGCCGTGCGCGCCAGCTGCAGCGCGTGCAGGTCGTTCTGCGCCAGGTGGTCGGCCACGCCGGACAGGCGCGTGTGTATGTCGCCGCCACCCAGGTCCTCCGCCGTGACGACCTCGCCCGTGGCGGCCTTCACCAGCGGCGGGCCGCCCAGGAAAATGGTGCCCTGGTTCTTGACGATGATGGACTCGTCGCTCATCGCGGGCACGTAGGCGCCGCCCGCCGTGCAACTGCCCATGACCACGGCGATCTGCGCGATGCCCATGGCGCTCATGTGGGCCTGGTTGTAGAAGATGCGGCCGAAGTGGTCGCGGTCCGGGAAGACCTCGTCCTGGTTGGGCAGGTTGGCGCCGCCCGAGTCCACCAGGTAGATGCAGGGCAGGTGGTTCTGCTGCGCCACCTCCTGCGCGCGCAGGTGCTTCTTGACGGACACGGGGTAGTAGGTGCCGCCCTTCACCGTGGCGTCGTTGCACACGATCATGCAGTCTACGCCGCTCACCCGGCCAATACCGGCGATGACGCCCGCGCCGGGCGCGTCGTTGTTGTACATGTTGAGCGCGGCCAGCGGCGCCAGCTCCAGGAACGGCGTGCCCGGGTCCAGCAGCATCTGCACGCGCTCGCGCGGCAGCAGCTTGCCGCGCGCGGTGTGCTTGGCGCGGGCGGCCTCGCCGCCGCCCTGGGCGATCTTGTCGAGCTGGGCGCGCAGGTCATCCACCAGCGCGCGCATGGCCGTGGCGTTGGCCAGAAAGTCCGCCGAGCGGGCGTTGAGCTGGGTGTCGAGAATGGTCATGCAAATAGCCCCTGAATGCCCCTGTGTTGAACGGCAAGCATAGGATCGCCGCCCCGTTAGCGCTTGCCACAATGGTTGCAAATCGTGCCATGCGCAGGCCACACTACGCACCGTGAGAAACCCCAGCCCGCCCGCCGTCACCCCCATAGCCTTCGTGCGCGCCATTGCGCTGGCCTACGAGCGTCGGGGCCTGAGCCCCCTGCACGCGCTGGCCCAGGCACAGATTGCGCCGCAGCTGCTGCACGACGACCGCGCCCGCATCACCGCCTGGCAGATGGAGCGCGTCTCTGGCAGCGCCATGCAGGAGCTGGACGACGAGGCCCTGGGCTGGTTCAGCCGCCGCCTGCCCTGGGGCAGCTACGGCATGCTGGCGCGCGCGTCCATCAGCTCGCCGCACCTGGGCGTGGCGCTGGCGCGCTGGTGCAGGCACCACGGGCTGCTGGCGGACGACATCGCGCTCGCCCTGTCCACCGAAGGCGGCACCGCCACCCTGGCCATCACCGAGGCGCGCGACCTGGGCCAGCTGCGCGAGTTCTGCCTGGTCTCGGTGCTGCGCAACGCGCACGGGCTGGCCTGCTGGCTGGTGGACTCGCGCATCCCGCTCGCGGCGGCGGAGTTCGCCTTCGCCGCGCCGCCGCACGCCGATGCCTACGCGGTGCTGTTCCGTGGCCCCGTCACCTTCGGCGCGGCGCGCACGGCGCTGCACTTCGATGCGCGCTACCTCGCCCTGCCCCTGCGGCGCGACGAGGCCGCGCTGCGCCAGATGCTGCAACACGCCCTGCCGCTCACGGTGCTGCAGTACCGCCGCGACCGCCTGCTGGTGCAGCGCGTGCGCCAGCTGCTGCGGGGCGCTCCCGGCGCCGGCCCGCTGCCGCAGCACGGCGCCGAGTCGCTGGCCGCGCTGCTGCACCTGTCGCCGCGCACGCTGCACCGCCAGCTCAAGGAAGAAGGCGCCACGCTGCAGGGCCTGAAGGACGAGGTGCGCCATGCCCGCGCCGTGGAGCTGCTGCACCGCACCGAACGCCCCATCAAGCAGGTGGCCGAGGCGGCGGGCTTCGTGAACGAAAAGAGCTTCATCCGCGCCTTCCGGGGCTGGACGGGGCAATCGCCCGCCGAGTTCCGGCGGCAGGCGCGCATGGCGTGATCCGCAACCCCGCTGGCACCCTTTGCGCGCGCCGATTCCTACACTGGCGGACATGATCCACCTGTACCACTGCGTCAGCGCCCGCTCCTTGCGCCCCCTGTGGATGCTCGAAGAAACCGGGCTGCCCTACCAGCTCCACATGCTGCCCTTCCCGCCCCGCGCGCTGGCGCGCGAGTTCCTGCAGCAGAACCCGCTGGGCACCGTGCCGCTGCTGGTGCATGGCGGCGTTCGCATGACCGAATCCGCCGCCATGTGCCAGTACCTCGCGGCGCTGCACCCCGAGGCGGGCCTGGACGTGCCGCCGGGCGAGGCCGCCTTTGGCGCCTACCTGAACTGGCTGCACATGAGCGACGCCACGCTGACCTTTCCGCAAACCCTGGTGCTGCGCTACACCCACTTCGAGCCCGCCGAGCGCCAGCAGCCCCAGGTGGTGGAGGACTACCGCCGCTGGTTCCTGGCCCGCCTGCGCGCCGTCGAGGCCCAGGCCGCGCAGGCCGAGTACCTGTGCGCGGGCCGCTTCACCGCCGCCGACGCGGCCGTGGGCTACGCCCTGCTGCTGGCGCGGCACCTGGGGCTGGAGCCGCAGTTCGGCCCCGCCACCGCCGCCTACTGGCAGCGGCTGCAGCAGCGCCCGGCCTACCAGCGCGCCATGGCGGCGCAGCACGCGGCGGCGCTGGCGCAGGGCGTGCCCACCACGCCCGCGCCGGACACCCGGCCTTGATTCAGCAGCCCAGCAGCGCGGGCAGCTCCGCCATGCTGCCAAACACGTGCGCGGCCCCGGCGGCGCGCAGCGGGGCGCCGTCGCCCAGCGGCGCATAGGCGAACACCGTGGCGCCCGCCGCCACGCCCGCCATGACGCCCGTCACCGTGTCCTCCACCACCGCGCAGCGCGCGGGCGCGGCCTGCAATGCCGCGGCAGCCGCCAGGTACACGTCGGGCGCGGGCTTGCTGGCGGGCATCTCGTGGCCGCTGAAGATGCGGCCCGCGAAATACGGCGCCAGGCCCACCTTGGCAAGCTGCATCTCCACCTTCTGCCGGTCGGCCCCCGAGGCGCAGGCGATGCGCCCGCCGTGGTGCGCATGCACGCGCTCGACGGTGGCGACGGCGTGTTCCACGGCCAACAGGCGCGCCTGCAGCTCGGCGTTGCGCCGGGCGTAGAAGGCGGCCATCCACGCATCGGTGAGCGGGCGACCCGTGTGGGCCTCTATGCGCGCGGCCTCGCTGCGCACCGTCTTGCCGATGAACAGGCGCATGCACTCGTCGCTGGTCAACGCCCAGCCCGCTTCTTCGAGCATGTCGCGCAGCACGCCGTTGGTGATGGGCTCACTGTCCACCAGCACGCCATCGCAGTCGAACAGGATTGCTTCAAATTTCATAGCTGCTTGTGCTTGCCAGATAAGCGCTGGAGGCCGATTTCATGGCGGTTTCAACTACGAAGTGCGCCAACCGGGTAATGTAAGCGGAGCAATCCGATAGCCATGGAAGACCTCATGCGGGGTTTTCCACCCCAGGCATTTGCGGGGTCTATGGTTGAGTTGGTATACGGCATCAAGAACCTGCTGCTCAGTGACTTGGCCCAGGTCAGAGCCCTTGGGGAAGTAGTGGCGCAACAAGCCGTTGTGGTTCTCGTTGAGTCCACGCTGCCAAGGGCTGTGCGGGTCGGCGAAGTACACCTTTGTGTTCAGACGTTTGCACACCCAGGCGTGTTGCGCAAACTCCTTGCCGTTGTCCAGCGTGAGGGTGTGACGACAGCGCTCATGAGGGCGCAGCATCTCGATGATGGCCTCTGCCACGGGTTGAGCCTGGCGGCGCTGCACATGCTGTGCCAAGGTGTAGCGCGAGCGCCGCTCGGTCAAAGTCACCAGGCCAGCCAGGCCGCCCGAACCCGATGCGATGGTGTCACCCTCCCAATCGCCCAGGCGTGAGCGGCGCTCGACGATGGCCGGGCGCTGCGCAATGCCCAGGCGGTCAGTCAGTTGCCCCGCGCCTGAATGCGCTTTGCGCCGACGGCGTTGGCCGCATCGCAGGGGCGGCATTGCCCCGCCCATGCAGCGGATGTGGTTGTAGATGCAGGCATGGCTGATGTGCAAGCGCTTTTCCAGCGCCAAGCGGGCCGACACCTGTTGGGGCGATAGCTCCAGCTGAAGGTACGAGCGCACCAGCGTCCAGTGCTGCTCAAAGAAGCGCTGGGCGTTGCGCTTGCTGTTTTGCTGGCGCGCGTTGGCTTGTTGCTGGGCCACTTCAGCCCGGTAGGCGCCGGTGCAGCCGCTGCGCTTGATCTCGCGGGCAATGGTGCCACGGTGACGGCCCAATTGGTGGGCTATCCGCGTCAGGGGTAGGCCCATGTCATGCAGGCATTGGATTTGGTAACGTTCGCTTTGGCTCAGATGGGTGTAGCTCATGATGCACTTGGGTTGACTGGCAGGTCACACACAAGGAATCTTCGCTTACTTGTCTGGGCCTACCTTTTTGCAATGTGCACTTCGTTGTTGAAACCGCCCATTCAAATCGTCGCCATCCACGTAGAACCAGCGCCCGCCCTCGCGCACGAAGCGGCTGCGCTCGTGCAGGCGCACGGCGCGGCCCTGCACGCGGTAGCGGGCGACAAACTCCACCTCGGCCCGGTCTTCGCCGGTGGCGCGGTGCCTGCGCACCTCCAGCCCCAGCCACTTCGCACCCGCGTCGAAGTCCAGCGCCGCTGGGCGCGTGCTGGCGTGCCAGGTGGCCAGCAGGTAGTCGGCGCGCTGCAGCACGAAGGCGGTGTAGCGCGAGCGCATCAGGCTTTCCGCGTCGGGCGCGGGCTGGCCCTGGTCGATGGCGCGACCGCAGCACGCCGACAGCGGCGCGGCGCGGCCGCAGGGGCACGGCACACTGTCCGTCATCGCAGGAACGCGGCCCGCAGCAGCGCACCGGCGCCGCCCAGGCCCGCTGAATGAAAACCGCGACGCGGCATGGTGTGAGTCCTTCCCAAAGAATGGAAAGGCCATTTTTGCAGATACTGTGCCCTGCAACATTTCAGCGGGAGACAGCGATGTGGGCAATGAGCGTGCCGTGGTGGGAGTTCGCCGTGCGCGGCGTGGTGGTGTATGTGTTCCTGCTGGTCTTCCTGCGCCTGACGGGCCGGCGCCAGACCGGCCAGTACGCGCCGTTCGACCTGGTGCTGCTGCTGATCCTGTCGAACGCGGTGCAGAACTCGATGAACGCAGGCGACAACTCGCTCATCGGCGGCCTCGTCAGCGCCGCCACGCTCATCGCCTGCCACATGGCGCTGTCGTACCTGACCTTCCGCTGGGCGCGCCTGGGCCGCCTGGTGGACGGCGCGCCGCAGGTGCTGGTGCGCAACGGGCAGGTGGACAGCTCGCTGATGCGCAAGGAACTGCTCTCCACCGACGACCTGGAAGCGGCGCTGCGCGCCAGCGGCTGCCTGCACGTACACGAGGTGGAGCGCGCCACCATCGAGACCAACGGGCAGATCACGGTGGTGCTCAAGCGGCGCGACGGGGGCGGCTGACGGCCCGCCTGCTGCGGCAGCCCCACTGCGCAAGCCCGTGGCTGGAGCGTTGTCCAGCCGCGCGTTGGGCGACAGCGCCAACCAGGAGAGAACGGGGGCGGGTTTCATGCGCCGATGTTCGCATCCACCGGCACGGCCAGCACCCTGCTTTGGTAGGGTTGCGTGCAATCAAGCCAAAATGGCCTCTAGCGTCTATCCAGCATGCACCAGCAGCTATTCTTTATATAGCAATCAAGCCAGCGCGCGCTGGATGATGATCTTCTGCACGTCGCTCGTGCCTTCGTAGATCTGGCACACGCGCACGTCGCGGTAGATGCGCTCCACCGGAAAGTCGTTGACCACGCCGTAGCCGCCCAGGGTCTGGATGGCGGCGCTGCACACGCGCTCGGCCATTTCGCTGGCGAACAGCTTGGCCATGGCGGCTTCCTTCAGGCACGGGCGGCCCGCGTCGCGCAACGCTGCCGCGTGCCAGATGAGCTGGCGCGCGGCTTCGATCTGCGTGGCGCAGTCGGCCAGGCGAAAGCCCACGGCCTGGTGGTTGAAGATGGGGGTGCCGAAGCTCTCGCGCTCCTTGGCGTACTGCAGGGCGAATTCAAACGCGCTGCGTGCCATGCCCACGCTCTGCGCCGCGATGCCGATGCGCCCGCCTTCGAGCGCGCCCAGGGCGATCTTGTAGCCCTCGCCTTCCGCGCCGATCAGGTTCTCGGCGGGGATGCGGCAGTCGTCGAAGTTGATCTGCGCCGTGTCGCTGCTGTGCTGGCCCAGCTTGTCTTCGAGCCGCGCCACCACGTAGCCGGGCGCGTTCGTCGGCACGAGGAAGGCGCTCATGCCCTTCTTGCCCGCGCCCTTGTCGGTGACGGCGATGACGATGGCGACGTGGCCGTTCTGGCCGCTGGTGATGAACTGCTTGACGCCGTTGATGACGTACCCGTCGCCGTCCTTCACCGCCGTAGTGCGCAGCGCCGATGCGTCGGAGCCCACGTGCGGCTCGGTCAGGCAGAACGCGCCCAGCATCTCGCCGCGCGCCAGCTTGGTCAGCCACTGCTGCTTTTGCCGCGCATTGCCGTAGCGCATGAGGATGGCGTTGACGGGGCAGTTGGTGACGCTGATGGCCGTGCTGGTGCCGCCGTCGCCCGCCGCGATTTCTTCGAGCACCAGGGCGAGGCTGAGGTAGTCCAGGCCCGCGCCGCCCAGGTCTTCGGGTACGCAGATGCCGTAGGCGCCCAGCTGCGCCAGGCCCTGGTGGGCGTCCCGGGGGAAGTGGTGCTCCTTGTCCCAGCGCGCGGCGTGGGGCCACAGCTCGGTCTGCGCGAAGTCGCGCACGGCGTCGCGGATCATTTCCTGGTCGGGTGTGAGCAGCATTTTCTTGCCTCTTGCGAGATCATGATTTATGAGCAAAATTGGCCTCTAGCGCTTATCCAGCAAGCACAAGCAGCTATTTTTTTTGATAGCATTCAAACCAACTCGACCGCCATCGCCGTGGCCTCGCCGCCGCCAATGCACAGCGTTGCCAGGCCGCGCCGCAGGCCGCGCGCCTGCAGGGCGTAGAGCAGCGTGACGAGGATGCGCGCGCCGCTGGCGCCGATGGGGTGGCCCAGGGCGCAGGCGCCGCCGTTGACGTTGACCTTGTCGTGCGGCACCTTCAGCTCGTGCATCAGCGCCATGGGGACGACGGCGAAGGCTTCGTTGATCTCCCACAGGTCCACGTCGTCCACCTTCCAGCCTGCTTTCTTGAGCGCCTTCTCGGTCGCGCCGACGGGGGCGGTGGTGAACCACTCGGGCTCCTGCGCGTGCGTGGCGTGGGCGACGATCCTTGCCAGCGGCTTGCAGCCCAGGGCCTTGGCGGTGGACGCGCGCATCAGCACCAGCGCGGCGGCGCCGTCGTTGATGCTGGAGCTGGCGGCGGCGGTGATGGTGCCGTCCTTCTTGAACGCGGGCTTGAGCGTGGGGACTTTGTCCACGCGGATCCTGGGCGGGCCTTCGTCCTGCGCCACGGTGACCTCGCCCTTGCGCGTGGTGAAGGTGACGGGGGTGATCTCGGCCTGGAATGCTCCTGATTTGATAGCGTCCTGCGCACGCTGCACGCTGGCCATGGCGAAGTTGTCTTGCGCCTCGCGGGTGAACTGGTACTTGGCGGCGCAGTCCTCGCCGAAGGTGCCCATGCTGCGGCCCGCCTCGTAGGCGTCCTCCAGGCCGTCGAGCATCATGTGGTCGAACACCTTGTCGTGGCCCATGCGGTAGCCCGCGCGGCCCTTCTTGAGCAGGTAGGGGGCGTTGGTCATGCTCTCCATGCCACCGGAGACCATCACGTCGCGGCTGCCCGCGACGAGCTGGTCGTGCGCGAGGATGGTGGCTTCCATGCCCGCGCCGCACATCTTGGACAGCGTCACCGCGCCGGTGCTGCGCGGCAGCCCGCCCTTGAAGCCCGCCTGGCGCGCGGGCGCCTGGCCCTGGCCCGCCATGAGGCAGTTGCCGAACAGCACTTCGTCCACCTTCTCGGGGGCGATGCCCGCGCGCTGCACGGCGGCGCGGATGGCGGCGCCGCCCAGGTCGTGCGCGGCGAGGTCGGCAAAGTCGCCCTGGAACGCGCCCATGGGCGTGCGTGCGGCGCCGACGATGACGATGGGGTCTTGCGGGGTATTCATGCGGGGGTCTCCTTGTGGGTTGAAACGTTGGGCGCGCGGCCCTGCTATTGCCGGGCAGCCGCCGCGACTCCGGCGACGGCGGCCTTGTAGAGCGCGTCCAGCCCGTCGGTGCCGGCGATGGTCATGTGCAGGTCGTTGATGAGGCCGTCTTTCAGTCCGTAGCACCAGCCATGCAGGGTGACCTGCTGGCCCCGGCCCCAGGCGTCGAGCATGACGGTGGTCTGCGCGATGTTGACGACCTGCTCGATGACGTTCAGCTCGCACAGCATGTCCAGGCGCGTTTCGTGCGGCGCTGCGGCGATCAGATCGCGGTGCTTGTCGCGCACGTCCTTCACGTGGTGGATCCAGTTGTCGGCCAGGCCCACGCGCACGTCGTTCAGCGCCGCGTGTACGCCGCCGCAGCCGTAGTGGCCCACGACCATGATGTGCGAGACGTGCAGTTGGTCCACCGCGAACTGGATGGTGGACAGGCAGTTCAGGTCGGTGGGCACGACCACGTTGGCGATGTTGCGGTGGACGAACACCTCGCCCGGCTCCAGCCCGGTGATCTGGTTGGCGGGCACGCGGCTGTCGGAGCAGCCGATCCACATGAACTGCGGCTTCTGCTGCGCCATGAGGGCGGTGAAGAAGCCCGGGCGCTCGCGCTCCATCTGGGCCGCCCAGGCGCGGTTGTGCTTGAACAGGTCTTCGATCGTGGCTTGGGTCATGGGAATGGTCCAGGTATCAGCAGGTCTCGGCGAACAGCTCGCGCCCGATCAGCATGCGGCGGATTTCGCTGGTACCCGCGCCGATCTCGTAGAGTTTGGCATCGCGCCACAGGCGGCCCAGCGGGTATTCGTTGATGTAGCCGTTGCCGCCAAAGATCTGCACGCCCTCGCCCGCCATCCAGGTGGCCTTTTCGGCGCACCACAGGATGACGCTGGCGCAGTCCTTGCGCACCTGGCGCACGTGCTCGGTGCCGAGCATGTCGAGGTTCTTGGCCACCGTGTAGGCGAACGAGCGGCCCGCCTGCAGCACGGTGTACATGTCGGCCACCTTGCCCTGGATGAGCTGGAACTCGCCAATGCTCTGGCCGAACTGCTTGCGGTCGTGGATGTAGGGGATCACGTTGTCCATGACGGACTGCATGATGCCCAGCGGGCCGCCCGTGAGCACGGCGCGTTCGTAGTCCAGGCCGCTCATCAGCACCTTGGCGCCGCCGTTGACCTGGCCGAGCACGTTCTCCAGGGGCACTTCGACGTTCTGGAACACCAGCTCGCCCGTGTGGCTGCCGCGCATGCCCAGCTTGTCGAGCTTCTGCGCGATGGAAAAGCCCTTCATGCCCTTTTCGATCAGGAAGGCCGTGACCCCGCGCGCGCCGAGTTCTGGCTCGCTCTTGGCATAGACCACCAGCGTGTCTGCATCAGGGCCGTTGGTGATCCACATCTTGCTGCCGTTGAGCAGGTAGTAGCCGCCCTTGTCCTCGGCCTTGAGCCTCATGCTGATCACGTCGGAACCCGCACCGGGCTCGCTCATCGCCAGTGCGCCCACGTGCTCGCCGCTGATGAGCTTGGGCAGGTATTTGGCTTTTTGCGCATCGTTGCCGTTGCGGTTGATCTGGTTCACGCACAGGTTGCTGTGCGCGCCGTAGGACAGGGCCACCGAGGCGCTGGCGCGCGAGATTTCTTCCATCGCCACCATGTGGGCCAGGTAGCCCATGGCGGCGC